>JBILVW010000086.1:0-9273 GCA_044370205.1 Pirellulales bacterium
GATAGGAAGCTCTTCGGCACCTCCACGATCGGGTCGCATCCAGTCCGATCAGCTCCGGCGGTTGCTCCTCATGATCCGCCCCGCTCGGCCGACGCTTGCCGAAGTGCCATTGGCCGACCTATCCTTCAGACACGTGCGAGCGTGAGAAGTGCCGAGTGGAGCCGGCTCTTCACCGTCCCGACCGGCACGCCCATGAGCACGGCGGCATCGCGGTAGGCCAGGCCCTGTTCGTAGACGAGTTGCACGGCCCGCCGCTGCACCTCTGAGAGGGTTTGCACGGCCGCCTGCATCCGGCAGCCCTCCTCGCGGTCGCCCACTTGTTCGTCAGGCGAGCGGCCCCGGGCGGCCACCGTCTCGAGCGGGCTGTGCCCGTCACGCTGCACCGAGCCACGAGCCTGCTCCACGTGGCGGTGTCGGCGCTCGTGCCGCTGCACGTCGATCGCCTTGTGGGTGGCGATCGCGTAGATCCAGGGCCGAAAGGCCCGGCCGTCCTCGAACTGGTCGCTCTTGAGGTACATCCGCAGGAACGTCGCCTGGAACACATCTTCGGCCAGTTCGGCGTTCCCGAGATAGCGGGTCAGGTAGCCAAACAGGGGCTGCTCGTAGCGATGGACGAGCGTTTCGTAGGCCCCGGCATCACCGGAGTCACGAAACTGGCGGAACAGTTCTTCGTCGGTCACCACGTCGGCGGACACGGTGGCGGCAACCATGATGCATCTCCTCAGCCTTGAGCCCGACCGCATGAAATGAAGATGAGACGGCCGCACCCAGGCTGCCCTCGCCCTCGTGCATCTGCCGTGCCAAACCGGCAGAATCGGTGCGACCGAATCCGCGCGGCCGAATTCGCGAATTCCACCGCAGGCCTGGGGCGGCGACGCCCCGGCAGGCTTCCGCAAAATGCAACGCCCGTTTGCAAAAAGCGGCAGTCGCCCGCAGGTCGGACGGTCAGGACAGCCACTCGGGCCGCAGCAGCATCACGAGCCCCAGGGCCAGCACCACGACCCCACTGACGAGCTTGAGCCAGCGGCCACCGGTCTCCTGCAATTTGAGTCGGGAAAGCGTGGCCACCGCCGTCCCCACCATGATCGCGTCGTCGAACATGTAGGCCGCGATGTAGAGTCCGAGGAAGCCGTAGCGGGCGGCCCCGGCGTGGTGCTGGGCGAGCACGTTGGTGTAGAGCGCGGGCAGGCCGGCGGTGCACAACAGTTCCACGACGTTCACCATCACCGCCAGCGTGAACGCGGCCGCGAGGGCTGCCGGCAGGTTTTCGGCGGTCACGATCCGCCGGATTCGCTCGTAGATACCGGGCTTGGCCGCCGCGGGAATCGACAGGCTGGGGCCCGTGCCGAACGCGAAGAAATCCTTCACGTGCACGAGGCCGATCGTCACCGCCACCAGCCCGAGGACCACCTGGACCGGCCGCAGGTAACCGAGCCACTCGAAGACGTTGAGCCAGGCGGCCATGAAGGCGAAATACGCCGCACCGCTGACCAGCACGAACGTGCCCGCGATGGCCAGCATCCGGGTTCTGTCGCGGAGGTTCACGAGCACGGCCAGGAGGAGCATGAGCACCCACATGGCGCAGGGGTTGAAGCCGTCGACGAGCCCCACGGCAATCGTGAACAGCGGCATGCCAAGCGTCGCCGGGTCCACCCGGCCGAGCACCGGCAGATCGATGGCCTCGGAGAGGGAATCCGGCAGCCCGGGCTCCTCCGCGCTATCGACCCGCGCTGGGCAGGGCTGCGTCCAGCGGTCGAGGATCGCTTCGAGCCGACGGCCGGTCGTTTCAACGCGATCGAAGCCGACCTCCAGCCGGTCGCCGACGTGAAACACCGGAACGCTCGCCGCCCCGACCCCGCGGTTGCGGACGAGCTCAGCCAGGAGCGTTCTGGCCGCAGCGTCCTGCGTGAGATCGCGGATCGAGACGGCAAAGCCGGGATAGTGTGCTGCGACGGTGGCCAGCCAGGCCTTGGCTCGAACGCAGCGGCTGCAGCCGGCACGGGTGAAGACGTCGAATTGGAGTGCGGCGTTGAGCCGGGCGACGACCGCGGCCGGATCCCGCACGCCCGCCACCGCGGTGCCGCATGTGGAGAACACCGGCGTCTGGACGGGATCGAAGCCGTGGCGGCCCGCGAGCCTCGCGAGGTCGGCCCGATCATCGGCGCTGGCGTCGAGAAAACGCCGCACCACGAGGATGCCCCCCCGCTCCGCCGCGAACCGCTCCACTCCCTGGATCGCCGCTGTGGCGGACTCGTCGCGTTCGCTCGCGAACACGTCGATCACGACGCAGCGTCGGTCCGCCTCGTCGCCCGCCGTCGCCACGCTCGCTGCCGCGATCGCGATGAAGGAGGAAACGACTGCCAGCAGAAGCGTTCGCACGATGGACGGTGGGTGCTGTACGGTCATGGGGCTCCTCGCGAACCAGCGTGGAGCAATCGTACGCGGCCGACAGTGGGCCCGCCGCGCAGTGTGGGAGTCTGTGCTTCGTTCGCGGTGGGAAACTTCGTCGAGATCACCACCTCTGCCCGGATCCTGGAAACCAAGGAGGCAGAGGCCACCTTGTTGCTCCGAAGCAGAAGGGCTCGGGCCCGCTTATTCCGCCCGGCGAAACAGGGCGTAGACGTAGGGCCGCGGGTCGCCGGCCGGATTGACGAACGTGTAGTCCTCGGTCAGCACGAGCTCGAACTCCGGCCCCAGCCGCTGCGCCATCTCTTCGACCGTATACCGGTGAACGTCCAGGCCCGCGCATCTGGGAGCGCCGTGTGCGGCGAACTCCGCGAGCAGCACATGGCCACCAGGCCGGAGGAGCGACCGCAGGTTGCGGAAGTAGGTCTCGATCGCCGACTCATCCAGGAGAAAGTGGAGCACGGCCCGGTCGATCCAGATGTCGCACACGGGCAGGCCCGGCGGGAGCGGCTGGGCGATGTCGTGATGCAGCCAGACGGGCTCCGGCATGCACGCGCCGATGCGTCGCCCGAGCTTCTGCAGGGCCGCGTCGCTGACGTCGTTGAGCACGAGCCTGGCACCGCGGCCGAGCAACTCGTCCGCAAGCAGAGAGGTGCCCGCCCCCGGCAGAAAGATCGTCGCCCCGGCCTGCGGCGGCACGTGGTCGAGCAGCCGGAGGGTCTGACCGACATCTGCCTCGTACCAGCCCAGTTGCGGGTCATCCTTCGCCGCAAAGATTTCGTTCCAGTGTCTGACGAGGTCTGCCATCTGCTGCTCCACGCTCGGTCTCGGGATCAGAATCACGCCGCCGGCTCCGCGGTGAAATGCGTGCCCGCGGGCCAACGATCCGGCGATCGGCGTTGCCAGCATGATCGCGCGGCGCCGTCACCGGCCCATCCGCGGGCATCGCCCCTCAGTACACGCCGATCGCCGTCCATCCGTCGGCAGGGCGGTTGATGTTGAATGTCATGGCGGATTGCGCGATGCGGATGCCGGGCATGACGTCCGCAAGTGGGTTGCCACCGCGAATCACGGACTGGCCGCAGACCCACACTTCCACGCCGTTGGCAATCAGTTTCTCGACCAGTTCGCGGTTCGGGTTGGAGCCGCCCGCAGAGGACTTCGCATGGGCCTCGTCGTTCAGCGCGGCCGTGGTCGCGTTGAAATGAAGAATCACGGCAAGTTGGGGCCGCGGCCCCGCGAGCCCCTCGAGGGCATACAGGTTGACCAGGCGGGCGGCGCTTTCGAGCCCCCGGTTCGGCTTGCCACCCGGTGCCGCCGCCGTCGTGTCGAAATACACCTTGCCGCCGGAGCGGATCCGCTCACCGGCGTCCGCGAGCGCGACCACCGATCCATACTTCTCGATCTGCGGAAACTGGAGTGGCGGCAACCCGGCGACCGGCTCCGCGGCGGGGCACGGGGAGGCGAAAAAAGCGGCACACACGACGGCAAGGGTCGCGAACCGCAAGCGATGGGGCACCGGACGCATGGGAGGTCTCTCCTTGAAGAGGAAATGGATCAGAACGCGAGGAATGTCTTGGCAATGATGAACGTCGCCACACCCACGATCGCCACGGCGAAGATTTTCGCGAGCAGCGGCCCCGTGAACCGGCGGCCGATGAACGAGCCGGCGAGCAGGCCGGGGATGCTGCCGACGACGAAGCCACCGGCGATGTCGAACGGGATTCCGCGGCCTGCGGCCACCTGGCCGGCCACGCCCGCCGCGCCCACGAGCGTCATCACCAATAGTGACGTGCCGACCGCGCGAGGCACGCCCATCGAGGCGAAGGTGACGAGCGCGGGAACGATCAAGAACCCGCCGCCGACGCCGAACAGCCCGGACAGCAGTCCGACGGCGAGACCGGTCGCGGTGAGCACGCTGGCGCACCGGCTGGTCATGCGCAGCTTTCCCTCCGGATCGCGTCGGCACGCGGGGCCGCTGCCGGCGACGAGCGTGGCCGGCGACGCCCGCTCCGTCGGATCGGCGGACTTGGCCCACATCCGCACGGCGATCAGCAGCATCAGCGCTGCGAAGCCGCTGAGCATGAGCGGCTCGGGCACGAGCGTCCCGAGCCATCCGCCGACCGGGGCAGCCAGCATGCCGGATGCGGCGAACAGGAGGCCCGTGGGGAACTCGACCTGCCCGTAGCGCCACCGTTCGACGGCCCCGACGAGCGCCGTCGCCGCCACCGTGACGAGCGAAATGCTCACGGCCGTCCGCGGATCGACGCCGATCCCGTACACGAGCAGCGGCACGGCGAAGATCGCGCCGCCGCCGCCCGTGAGGCCGAGCGACAGGCCGACGACCGCTCCAGCAGCGAGCGTGGCGGCGGTCATGCGGGCAGCTTCGCCGCAAGCCAGGCCTTGTAGCCTCCCACCATGTCGTGCACGTGGGGGCGGCCCAGTTTCTGGAGCAGGCTGGCGGCGATCGCGGAGCGGTAGCCTCCCTCGCAGTGCACGGCCACGGGCCTTCCCGAGGGAATCTCGCCGATCCGCTCGTCGAGATGCGTGAGGGGGATGTTCAGGGCGCCGGCGATGTGGCCCCCCGCATGCTCCGCCTCGCTCCGCACGTCGACCACGATCGGCGCCGCACCGGCGTCGGGTCGCTTGCCTGCGAGCCATTCAGCGAGAGCCGGGGCCGTGATCCGCTCCGTCCGCTCGACGAGATCGTCGCGACTGGCCAGCGCGCTCATCCCGCCGGTGAGGTAGCCGGCCACGTTGTCGAAGCCGATGCGGCCGAGTCGCATCACGGCCTCTTCCTCTCCGCCTTCCTCGGCGATCACCACGATCGGCTTGTCATGGGAGAGCATCGACCCGGCCCACGTCGCGTACTTGCCGTTCAAGGCGATGTTGAGGGCGCCCCGGAGGTGCCCCCCCTCGAAGTCGATGCCGTCACGCACGTCGAGCAGTTGGGCTCCCGCCTTTACCGCCGCGAGCACCTCGTCGAGCGCCAAGGGCTTGAGCGTCTTCTCCATCGCATCGCCGAGCGATGCCCGCTCCTTGCGGTTCAGAATCGCGTCGTGCACGAAGTAGTCGGGTGCCTCCGGCTGGTCGGCCGTGACGATCGCCTTGAAAGCCTCGCGGCTCATCGGCTGGAGGGCGTAGTTGAACTTCTTCTGTTCGCCGATCGTGGAGACGGTCTCTTTCGACAGGCTCTTGCCACACATGCTGCCCGCCCCGTGGGCCGGATACACGAGCGTGGCATCGGGGAGCTTCACGAGCTTGTTCGTGATGCTGTCGTAGAGCATGTCGGCGAGTTCGTCGGCCGTCACGCCGATGCTCGCCAGGAGATCGGGCCGGCCCACGTCGCCGATGAAGAGCGTGTCGCCGGTGAGCACGGCGAGCGGCTCGGTGCGGCTCTTGGCCAGGTCGTAGACGAGGATCGAGATGCCCTCCGGCGTGTGGCCGGGTGTCTCCATGATCTCGAGCTTCACGTCGCCAAACTCGACCGTGTCGCCGTCCTTCATTTTCTCGCAGGCGAACTCCGCCTCAGCCCGCCGTCCGAGGTGGATCGTCGCCCCGGCCTTGTCACGCAGCTCGATGTGGCCGGCGACGAAGTCGGCGTGGAAGTGCGTGAGGAAGACGTGCTTGATCGTGTATCCGCCGGCCTTGGCGTCGGCCAGGTATTGGTCGATGTCGCGTTGCGGATCGACCACCGCAGCCGTCTTCGTCTTCTCGTCGGTAATCAGGTACGAGGCGTGCGACAGGCACGCGAGGTAGTACTGCTGGATCTTCATGGCGATGTCTCCGGTGATGGTGTGGGATTGGGAACAGCCGGCTCGTCACTTGCCGACGACGGCGGGGAAGCCGGCCTTCACGAGCTGCGGATAGCCGGGCTTGATCGCCCGGACGTCGTAGCCGAGGGGCTTGAGCATCGACGCGGCTTCCGCACAGCGGCCACCGGCGAGGCAGTAGCAGTAGATGATCTTGTCCTTGGGCAGAATCTTGGCGAGCTCCTGCGGGGGCACGCCGCGCTCGAGCACGCTCAGGGGGAGCAGGCCGGCGCCGGCGAGGTGCCCCTCCTGCCATTCCTCCGGCTCGCGGACGTCGATGATCACGGCCTTCTGCTCGTGCACGGCCTGCTTCACCGCGTCGAGCGAGTCCTTCGTGTGCTCGGCGACCGCGGTGCCGGCAGCCGCTCCGAGCACGAGCCCGAGGAGGATGGCTCGCGAGCAGGTGGTCGCCGTTCGGCAGGCCTGATTCCAGGGCATCCGGGCGATCAGCATCGCCATGCCACAGGTGTCGGTGATCCCGGCGAACACGAGGCCGCAGCCCACGAAGCCGGCCAGGCCGGCGCCGATCGCCTGCCAGTTGACCGGGGCCTCGGGGCCGAAGGCGGCCAGCGCCGCGCCGATGGCGACGAGCGCGCCGGCGGCGATCCGCACCTGCCGCTCGAGCGACATCGCCTTCTTGCCGCGGATGACCGGCACTCCGGCGGCCTCGCAGGCTGCCGTGCCTCCTTCGACGCTGACCACGTCGGTGACACCTGCCGCGAGCAGTTTCTCGCAGGCCTTCTGGCTGCGGGTGCCCGACTTGCAGACGAAATAAAGGGGACCGTCGCCGGCGACCGCCTTCACAGCCTGCGTATCGAGCCGGTCGAGCGGGATGTTGTGGGCGAAGTCGACGTGCACCTCGCCGAATTCGGCGGGCGTGCGGACGTCGATGAGGGTCACTTTCTGGCCCTTGCGGCGCAGATCGGCGAGCGTGGTGGGGGAAATCGTGGCAACCATGAAAACGTCCTCCGGAGTGGGTGTCGGAACCGTCGTGTCGTTGGATAATCGTATCGTTGTGTCGTGACTGCTCGATATGTTGCGTGCGATGCTTCGCGGAATGGTAGGGGGCAACTCCTCAGCCGGAAACACCGGTTCGCTGCGACTTCGGGCCGCCGAACCGGGCCTCGATGCAAGACATGATGCTCGCGAGGTGGGGTTCGGCGATGGTGTAGTAGACACACCGCCCCTCCTTCTCCACGTCGAGGAAGCCGCACCGCTGCATCAGCCGTAGGTGTTCGGAGGCCATGTGGCTCGGGATCTCGCAGGCCTCGGCCAGTTCACCCACCGCGTAGCGGCCGCCGAGCAGCATCTGCACGATACGGAGCCGGTGGGGATGGGCGAGCGTCTTCAGGCACTCGGCCGCCTGCCCCAGGCTCTCGAGGCTCGTGAGCTTCGGGCGAACCGGCCTGCGCTTCGTGTCGACCATGACAAAAGGCCCTGACGGGTCGGTCGGGCTTGGGGATGCCCTTCGCGGCATGTTCGCCGCACGCCAATCATATCGGAATATTCCGATACGTCAATGAGTTTTTCCGGCGGGGCTGAAAAAAGAGTAAAAATATCGCGAGACGACGATATATAATCAGGCATCCCCAGGAGGATCGTGCCATGCCAGACCACCATCGGATCCTCGTTCTCGGGGGCGGCACCGCGGGAATCACCGTGGCCGCCCGACTCAAACGGGCCGACGCCCGTCTCGACATCGGCCTCATCGAGCCGTCCGAGAGCCACTTCTACCAGCCGCTTTGGACGCTCGTGGGGGCCGGTGTCTTCCCGCCGGAGGCCAGCCGGCGACGGGAGGCCGATTTCATTCCCCCAGGCGTCGACTGGATTCGCGACCGCGTGACCGAAATTCTGCCCGACCAGAAGGCGGTCGCCACGGCCTCGGGCCGACGGCTCACCTACGATTGGCTCGTCGTGGCCCTCGGCATCCAGATCGACTGGACATCAATCCCGGGTCTCGCCGAGGGAATCGGCACCCGTGGCGTGTGCAGCAACTACTCCTTCGAGCATGTCGCCTACACGTGGGAGACGATCCGCAGCTTCACAGGAGGCACGGCCCTCTTCACGGTGCCCAACACGGCCGTGAAGTGCGGCGGCGCGCCCCAGAAGATCATGTACCTCGCCGACGATGCCTTCCGACGGCAGGGGGTGCGCGACCACACGCAGATCGTGTTCGCCTCCCCGGCCAAGGCGATCTTCGCTGTCGAGAAATATCGCAAGACGCTGGAGCAGGTCGTAGCCCGCAAGGGCATCGACGCCCGGTTTCGCCAGAACCTCGTCGAGGTGCGGCCCGACGCCCACGAGGCGGTCCTCGAGCACCTCGACACCCACGAGCGGAGCGTCGTCCCCTACGACATGATCCACGTGACCCCGCCGATGAGCGCCCCCGATGTGATCAAGCGCAGCCCACTCGCCAACGAGCAGGGCTGGTGCGCGGCCGACAAACTCACGCTGCGTCATCCGGCATATCCCGACGTGTTCGCCCTGGGCGACGCCGCGGGCCTTCCCACCTCGAAGACCGGCGCCGCGATCCGCAAGCAGGCTCCGGTGGTGGTCCACAATCTGCTGGCCGCGATGAACGGGAAGCCGTGCGATGCAGCCTATGACGGCTACACCTCGTGCCCGGTGGTCACCGGCTATGGCCGGATGGTGCTCGCGGAATTCGACTACGACAACCAGCCGAAGGAGTCGTTTCCGATCGACCAGTCGAAGGAGCGCTACAGCATGTGGCTCCTCAAGACGCAGGTGCTGCCGCGGCTCTACTGGCACGGCATGCTCCGCGGGAGAGTTTGACCGCCGCGCAGGGCATGTGCCTGTTCTTCAGCGTGCCGTCGCGCGGACGGTGCGAATGCACCACACGATGGCTGCGGCATTGAGCACCGCGAACACCAGGAATACCGGCAACCCCCCGATCCGGAGCGCCGCGGCACCGGCTCGCTGACCTCGTGCCGCCGCCGCGGAAGCACCGGCATCGCTATCACGGGGTGTTCGCCCCGAATCACAAGCTCAGGTCCGCCGTCACGGCGCTCGCCATCGGGAATGTCGGCAAGCCGCG
>JBILVW010000087.1:0-9232 GCA_044370205.1 Pirellulales bacterium
GGTTGCTACGGCTACGCCTCCGCAACCGCACAGGGCTGGTCTGTTGGAAGGCCAAAACCTAACTTAACTTCCGGTGCCGTACTTGGGGGCAGGTCACCAGGCTGGCGGTCTATTCGTCGATGGCCCGGAAGCTGCCGCGGTTCGTGCGAGCCAGTTCTTCCAGAAACTCGGCGCCGCCCATGATGCTGATCGCATTCACCGAGACACCGCGACTGGCGTTGAGTTGCGAAACCATGGTCACGATAGCCGCAGGATCGATTATTTTTCCTGTGCTGGGCTGGCCGTCCGACATAAAGAAGATTGCTTCCGTATCGAATTCAAATGCCGCACATAATGCATCGCTTGTTGCTGTTCCGCCGCCTACTTTTAGTCGGGCGACAAAGTCCGCCGCCGCGCGTTTGTTGCCATCGTTCGCCTGAACGAGCTGCCGCTGCCATGCGCCGACGTTGCTGTGGAAGGCCAACACCGAAAAAAAGCTGGTCTCGGGCAGGCCAAAGATTGCTGACGTCAGCTCTCGCTTTGCCGCGACAAGCGGCTCGCCTTCCATGCTGCCCGACACATCGATCACAAACACGGCGCGATCTGCATAGATCGGAATGTCGTAGTAGGCCGCGTGCTTCTCATCCGGCTCTTCGTCCTCTTCATCCATCAGTATGGGATGTTGATCTGAGGCGAGCGGGAGTTTCCCCAGGTCGTCACGATGCGTATCAAGCCACGCCTTCAACTCGCCTTGGTCAGCACTGTAACCCTTTCCGCTGACTCGCCCGAAGATCGTCATGATGTCGCCACGGGCCTCACCCCGAATGGTTCCGAGCATGTCAATGAGTGCTTCCACTGCCCCGAGATCCGGTATCTGGGCGAGCGTATTCACGATAGCGCGACGGCATGCCAGACTGCCCGCAAAAGACTGCGTGCGTGCGTAGCTCGCCAGCGCAGCGACTGCCGTTTCATCTGCAAGCCGAATCGCTGCCGCACACGTCGCGTCGCAGATGGCGAGGATCACAGGAGGCGGCAACCGGTCAAGCAATAACCGAAACTCCCCGGTGTCATCATCCTTCTCGGCGGCGAGCAGTACGATCGCCAACTCAGGGGCGATCGGGCTCCCTCGTCCTGCTTCCTTCTTAAAGTTGGCAATGAGGGTTGCCCTGACCCGTTTGTCCGCCGCCAGACCGGCGAGCGTTTTCCTTGCCGCGGACTGTGGCTCGGGTTCTGATGCAGAGAGCCCGATCGAGACGATGTGTGAAGCGGCTGCGGCGGTCGAAAAGGCGGCCAGCTCGCCAACCATCGCGACGCGATCAGCGGAGGTCGTGTTGCGATTAATCGCCATTCGCCGAGCCTTCTCGGCGACGACGGAAAAGTCCTCTGCTCCCGCAGCGGCACCGGAATGGACTCCGAAAAACAGAATCGCCAGACAAGCCCAGACACGGCGAGGGCGGCTTGGTGATCGGTTCATCTTGTTTCTTCAGCGAGCGAGACGGATTCAGACCCCCCACTCGGGCGGTATGCTCATTCTTGTAGCCGATTCCTGACGGCTCGGCCACCCAGGCCGTCGGAGCCTTTGACGACCAAGGCTGGTGGCCGCCGCCGACTGCCGTGAACGGCGCAGGGCTGGCCTGCTGGAGGGCAAAACCCTAACTTAAAAACTGGCGTCATTCATGGGGGCAGGTCGCCCTGTACTGGACTGGCGAGGGCAGGAAGGTGCCGAAAATCAGATTTCGGCGGGGCAGGATCGTGCACCGGAAGAAGTTCACCTCGATGCCGACGGGGTTTCTGGAGGAAGACGAGACAGCGTAGGCGACCAAAGTCCAAGCCGCCCCTGAACAGGTCACTCTTGGTCCCGTTTTCGCCGCCCCCGCTCCCGCTCCGTCCGCCGCCGCTCTCGCCGTGCTTCCAGCTTGTCGATGCCTTGTTGGGCCACGCGGGCCCACGCCGCGCGGGCTTGTTCTTCGGTGGCCACGCCCATCTGGACGAGCAGCGTGAGCCAGCCCGCCTCATAGTTGTGCAGTCTGTTCTTCGCGGGACCGATCATGTGTGCCTCCTGGTTCAGGGGTAGGAATACCAACTACTGCCTCACCACCGTCGTCTTCGCCTCCGTCCACGGGTTGCCGCTCAGGGCACCGAGCACGCAGAAGAAGTGCAGCACGAGGCCGGGCAGGATCAGGGCCAGATACCCCATGCCCACGAAGAAGAACCAAGCGACTCCGTTGATGATCTGGCCCTTGTAAAGCTGCCCCAATCCCGGGACGAAGAAGCTGAGCACGGCGGCTAGGCCGGGGCTCCATCGCCTCACGGGCGGCTGGTTGATGACTACGACGCTTGCGGCTGCGGGCGGGGCCGAACCGCCGTCTTGTACTCCTGCCGGAACGACCAGCGTCTGCTGCGTGGCTGCCTGTTCCTGAGCCAGCCGCTTCGCTTCGAGGTCGAGCTTCCGGTGCTCAAGGGCGATCCGGCGGGCTTCCTGACGTCGTTCGGCTGCTTCGCGTGATGCTTTGCCCACGTTATCTGCCGCCTGACGAAGCAGCCGCCCTACTTCCTCGTAGAGGCCCGTTGCCGTGAGGCAGAGCCCCAGGACCGTGACACCCAAGGCGACCGGTGATCGACCAGCTACGGTCCATGCGAGCCCCAGCGTTGCAACGAGTCCGCCCGCACCGGCCAGGATGTACCGGGGCGGAAAATCTGCAAGCGATTGGCGGGGTTGGGATATTGTTTTCGGGGCTTCGGTTCGGGCCGGGCCAGCACGCGAGACCTCCGTATCGCTAGTGTCACGAACAACGACGCCATCGACTCTGCCCGTGAGTTGCTGTACGAGCCTGGACTCGAAAAGCCCGCGGACCTTTCGGGCGGGCAGCCAGTTGGGCATACCCTCTTTCCAGACGAGATCGTCAGGGGCGAGCCAGCCCTTGCTCGCCAGTTGCTTGAGCTGGGCAGGCGTGACGGGCCCCTCGCGCTGTTTGTTTTTCGTGTAGTACCAGATCGCTGACATGGCCAGGCCCTCGGGGGCGGGTGACCTCAAAATTGGAACCAGGCCGAGGGACATCCTTGGGGTGTTTCGATTCGCCTTGGAAATCAGGCCTCCGTAGCCACGTCGCGCACCCAGCCAGCCATTCGCCGGGGGCTTGCACTCCCCCGTAGCGGGGGTTTAGGTTGGGCCTAGCGATGGCCCCAAACTTCTTGCGATCAGGAGTGTGACGATGAAACGACGAGTTCTGCTCGCGTCGTTGTGTGGAGCCGTAGGGCTGGCGTTCAGCGGAGCCACAGCCTGGGGCGTTGCAAAGACCTACAAGTACCGCTGCCCGAAGTGCAAGCTCATCCAGGAGTACGGCACGCCGGGCGTGAAGAAGTGTCCGAACGACGGCAAGACGATGATCCGGATGAACTAGGTGCCCTGCTCGATGGCAGCCCATAGGTTCAGCAGCTGTAAGCGAGGCATCGACGGCTATCCGCCGTATGACGTGCCACTGGTTGAACCACCGGGTGGCTTCGGCCGGGTCATGCTCGGGCTGGGTGGTAGCGGGGCGTGGCGTGCTCATGGCTCTACGGCGGGTGACTGCTCGGCGCTGTCGGCCTGCGGGTGCCGACTCTGCTTGAAACCTCTAGAGTATGGCGAGCGTGCTTGACCGTCGGAACCTGCCTCCAGTTCGTCGTGCATGAAATCCTTACGGCTCGTCTTTGCGGCTCTGGTTGTTTCACTTTCTGCCACTGGCTTCGCCGCCGAGAAGACGCCCCAGGGGCTTTTCGACGAAGCCGTCGGGCTGTTTTTTGACGCCAAGCCGCTCGAGTCAGCCCGCGTCTTCGATCAGCTCGTCGTGGCCGTGCCTGCGGCGGAGCCGGACCTGTGGCAACGGGGTCTGGCGCTGTACTACGCGGAGCGCTACGCTGACGGCCAAAAACAGTTCGAGCTGCACAAGACCGTGAACCCGAACGACGTCGAGAATCCAGCCTGGCACTTTTTGTGCGTCGCCAGGCTCGAGGGCATTCAGGCCGCCCGTGGCAAGCTTCTCCCAGTCGGCGAAGACTCCCGGGTGCCCATGAAGGAGATATTCGAGCTCTATTCGGGGAAGGGCGAGCCAGCCGCGGTATTGGCGGCTGCCGAGCAGGGCGAGGACGAAGCCCGACGAAACCAGCTGTGCTACGCCCACCTGTACCTCGGCCTGTATTTCGAGGCCCTTGGTGACGCCGTGAAAGCCCGCGAGCACATTACCCAGTCAGCCGGTCCCTTTCGCATGGACCACTACATGGGCAAGGTCGCTGTCATGCACGCGAAGCTCAGGGGCTGGCCGGTCGATGCCACAGGCAATTTCCCTTCGTGCGAGGCTCGTTGAGGCGATACGATATCTCGCATGTTTGAGCACCGCACCGATCCGCTTTTGCCCTGCGACCGCTTTTTCTGGCGAGTCATTTCTTTTCTGGCCGCATCGGCTGCACTGGTGAGCATTGCCCTGGGGACTTGAACGGCGCCGTGGTTTCGACCTCGACGAACGGCTCCGCGTTCTTCTCGGTCATGCACTGGCCCCGTGTCTTCAGCCCCGACGCACTCCGGCTCGCAGCATATCGGCCCACGCGCGCTCCACCGATCCTTGGGCGTTTATTCCACGGCAGCCCGACTCGATGACGGTGACTTCGTAGCCCAGCTTTCGGGCATCGAGGGCCGTATTGAGCACGCAGAAGTCCGTCGCCAGGCCGGCCAGTACGATTTCCGCGACGCGTGCTCGGCGCAACAACGAGTCAAATCCAACAGGCGTGTGCCCGTCGTTCTCGAAAAACGCCGAATAGCTGTCGGTGTCCGTGCGGGTGCCCTTGCGAATGACCTCGGGATTCTCCGGCAAGGCGAGCAGCGGGTGAAAGGCCGCTCCGGCCGTATTCTCGACGCAATGGTCAGGCCAGAGAATCTGCTTGCCATACGCCATGTCGAGCCTGTCGAAAGCGTGCCGGCCTTCATGGCTGGATGCGAAGGAGACATGCCCGCGCGGATGCCAGTCTTGGGTGAAAAAGACTCTCCGAAAGCTCCCGATCAGGCTGTTCACGACCGGAATCACCGCGTCAGCATCGGGGACGGCCAGCGTACCGCCCGAGCAAAAGTCATTCTGGACATCGACGACGACGAGGGCGGTGTTCATGGCGACCGGTGATGGTTGGGTGGCGGACTTTTTATATCAACTCAATTCCGCCCCGGTTTCCGAGGGGCTTGGGTATGATTTTAGGTTGGTGCCGGAAAGAATCAGGCATGAACGTGAAAGGCTGAGGTACTGATGCCGGAGTTTCAGATCGAGGGAGAGTCGGAACTGTTCGAGGCCGCCGACGATATCGACGTCAACGGCGAGATCAGCCGCTACTCGTTCGTCACCGCCGAGAAGGGGGACGGAAACGTCGTCATGCTCTCGCCGGTCGAACTCAAAGACCTGCCCGAATTCGAGGGGCTGCTGTTTCAGGTGGACGTGAACGAGGAAGAAGACGTCGTCATTCTGCGGCAGGTCCAGATGTTCTTCTGGCCGTGGGAAGACGACGAGGAATTCGAAGACGTCTCGTCTGCCGACGACGATCCCGAACTCGCCTGACCGCAGCTCGCGCGGATGTGATTCGCCCAAGTGTCTGCGGGACGTGACGCCTGCGTGCGGGGCTTCTTCAACCGCCCCTTCGGCTTACGCCTCGGGCTGCCGTGAGAAGCACGCTCCGGCCGATCACCGTGCGTAGGATCAGCGTATGCGTTCCGCCGCACGGGAGGGCGACGGGTTGGAATTGCGGCATCACGCTGGAACGAACGAGGCCAGCGTGTCCCCATGCTCAACCGCAGTGCCGTGGCCATCGGCCATGAGCCGGCCTTCTACGGCTGGCTGAAGACGACCGGCCTCGACGACCGCCAGATCGATGAACGCAAGGAGATCGCCGACCAGGCGATCTATCTGATCCCGGCCTGCCACTTCCCGGCCGAGGTCGAGGAGGTCGTCGAGGACCTCTTCGAGGAGATCTTTCGCCGCGAACTGAGGGCCTGGCAGCCCGAGGAGAAATACTGGCCCGACACCGCCGACTTCGGCCTCTTCACCCGCTGGTTCACGGTCGAGGGCTTTTCAGTGGTTCAAGACGCGGGTCGCGGCCGCGTGGAAGAGGAGACGTGAGCCGGGGCTTGAACCACCGGCCCGCGGGTCCGGAGAGCAGGGCGGGAAGCACCACGAGATCGCCGATGAGCGCGGCCCAGACGAGCAGCGAGAGCATCCAGGCGAATCGGCGGGTGGGCGCGAAGGAACTGGCGGCGAAGGCCAGGATGCCGAGGCCACAGACGATCGCGCTCTGCGTGAGTGCCGCAGCCGAGTGGCGATAGGCGTCGTGCACGGCAGCGGCGCGATCGTCGGCGGTGGCCACGCCCCCTCGGGCCGCGGCCCGCGCGGACAGCCCGCGGCGGAAGAACGTGAGGAAGTGGAACGTGCCATCGACCGCCATGCCGAGGGCGATCGAGGCGGTCATCGTGCTGCCGATGTCGATCGGCCAGCCGATCCAGCCGATGACGCCGAAGAGCAGCACCATCGGGAACACGTTCGGGATCATTGCCACGAGGCCGGCCAGCACACCCCGCTCGACCGCCATCATGACCAGCGTGATCACCGCACAGGCCGAGAGGAAGCTCGCGAACAGGTCGTCGAGGAGCGTCTTTTGGATGGCATTGATGAGCGGCAGAACTCCCGTGCAGTCGGCCGCGACGCCGGCGGCCGCCCCGCCGTGAGTGGCCACGATCGGATCCACAGCGGCCCGCACGCGGCGGAGAAACTCGCCATAGTCGAGGCCGGCGAGCGCCGAGGTACGGGCCGTCACCCGCCACAGCTGCTCATCGCTCACCTCGCGGATCACGCTCATATCAGCCAGCTGCGTGAGGTTCGACTCGAGCTTGCGGGCCACCGCCGCCTTCTGCAGGGCACCCCGCAGGCCCGACGCCTCCGGCAGGTCGGGCAAAAAGAGCGCTGCCGACGTGAGCCCGCTCACGCCGGGAAGCGATTCGACCGCAGCGCCCACCTCGCGGACGATGTCGAGCCGCTCGGCGGGCCGCAGCGGCGACGACTTCGCGAACCGTACGACCACCTCGATCGGCGCCAACGGTCCGATGCGTGCCTCGAGCCAGCGGTAGTCACGAAACAACTGGCTCTCGCCCGTGAACAGCGTGTCGAGCCCGACCGATGCCCGAATGAGCGGCACGCCGCTGCCCGTCACCGCCAGAGCCGCCAACGCCGCGGCGGAGATCGGCATCGACCGCCGCACGACCGTGTCGGCGAACCACGAGGCCGATGCGCCGTCGCTCGCATGCTGAGCTCGGCTCCCGATCGGCCACCGCTCGAAGATGCCGGGCACCACGAGAAAGAGCACCACGAGCGTCGCCACGACGCCGAAGGCGGCGTGAAAGCCAAACACGCGGATCGGCTCGAGCTCGCTCACGACCAGCGAGATCAGGCCCAGGGCCGTGGTGCCGGCCGAGAGGCTGCACGGCAGCCAGCCGAGGGCGACGGCCCGCCGCGCCACTCCCTCCCGCGGACCGTTCTCCGCCGCCTCCACGAGATAGTTGACGAGATGGATCCCGCCCGACACGCCGAGCGTGAGCACGAGCAGCGGCATCACGATCAGCACCGGGTTCATCCGATCGCCCCAGGCGTGCAGCGACCAGAAGCAGATGCCGACGCAGAGCAGCGAGAGCACGAACACGAGCAGGGCATACCGCAGCGACCGCAGCGACCACCAGGTGAGCGCGAGAATGATGAACGCCGCCGGCCCACCGTAGAGCCGCAGGCTGTCACCGCTCGCCTGATCGACCGTCACGTTCTCGATCACCGGCCCGGTGAGATGCAGTTCATCGGCCACCGGGGTCGCCGTCTGCAGGAGGGTGCTGCGAATCCACTCGACGGCCCGCCGCCGATCGGCCAGGCCCTCCGGCGTGAACGGAATCACGAGGCAGGTCGTCTCGCCATCCGGACCGACGAGCATTCCCTGGAGCCGCTCGATCGCCGTCTGACGATCGAGCGCGAGCGGCGGCTCCGTGAGCCGCTCGAGCACGGTCGAGCCCGCGACGATCGGCTCGAACCAAAGCCGGCCCTGCCGGTCGCGCGGGGCGTCCGGGCCGTTGGCCACTGAGATGAACCGGTCGATGGCCGGAGCACCGAGCGTGCAGCCACTCCAGGAGGCGACCACGACGTCGCCGCTCTCGAACTCCGTCGTGAACTGCTGGTAGGCCTGCCGCGGCGGGAACGTGTCGGGCACCCACTCGATCGGCGTCGTCGAGTCGGCCCCCATCACGGCGATCGCCGCCCGCAGGATGAACGGCACCGACAGGGCCAGCAGCGCGAGCGTCACCAGGCTGACGGTGAACAGCGGCGACGAACGTGGCGTCTCCGTCTCGGCCTGGGGCAGTGGTGCTGTCATGCGGTCCGTACGGCGGGACCGGCGTCGTGCCGGCGGGAAGGGATGATACCGCGCACGCGCAGTGACCGGGGACGGGAAGAAGGCATGAAGCTGCTATCCTGGCGAAATCCCAAAACGGTTCACGATGCCACCCTCTCGACCACGATCCCAGTCATTCTTTCGGGGGGTCGCCCTGCGGTGTCCGAGGTGCGGCGGCGGTCGCCTGTTCCGCGGGTTCTTCCGGATGCACGACGCCGGGCTGAGCCAGGCACAGCTCACGGCGCTCTCGCAGGACGATGCCAGCGCCGGCTGCATGATGGGCATCGCGCTGGCTTTGATCGTGCTGTTCGGCCTGCTGATGGCCGGGGTGACGATCTACTTCACGATGATCACGCCCACGGCCAGCCTGCCGTCGGTGTAGTAGGGATCGCCGCCGCCATTGCGGCCCTCGCGATGCTGATGAAACCGGTCCACCCAATAGAAGCCGTCGAGCACGCCGGAGTCGCGGGCATCGACGAGCAGCTTGTTGCGTTCGCGGTCGATGTCGGCGCCGATGCGGTGCGTGATGCCTCCAGCCTCACGGCTGATCTCGACCCGCTCGTCGAAGGTGGCGGCGCCGAGCCAGAGCGGCTCGCCGTTGTCGTCGACCTCGGCCGACTTCCAGAACCGCACGTGGTGCCGCTGCTTCGGGCTGTTCCCCACGGGCTGCTCGAACGCGTAGTCTTCCCGCCGCCCCCAGAGATAGAGGTCGCTCACGGGCGCATGGTCATAGGGCTTGCGAAGGACGACATCGGCCGCGATCCGCAGCGACGTGCGGAGCGTGATCGGGTCGGCCGCATACCAGCGGGCGGTGGCG
>JBILVW010000461.1:0-2515 GCA_044370205.1 Pirellulales bacterium
ACCGACCGGCGTTGTAGGCCAGGCCGCTCCCCGCCGCCCGCACCTCGACGGGAAACACCGACGGCAGGTAGACCGCGAGCCAGCCGAAGAAGAGCGTCGAAACAAAACCCTGCAGGCAGACGATCGGCTGGAACCACGGCTCGAGCGGCGCCGTGAGGTTGAACATCGCGAGCGTGGCTGCCGTCGCGGCGATGCTGATCAAGAGGTAGCTCGCGCGGCGGCCGAACCAGCCGGCGAGCAACGCACCCACGAAACTTCCAACGAGCGACCCAGAAGCCCACCAGCCCTGCGTGACGGCCTTGTAGGTCGTGTCGGTCGGGCCTGCGACGGCGTCGGCCCAGGGGATCATCCACTTGCTCGCCGACCATGCGCCCACCATCGGGATGCTCGCGATGAGGATGGCGACGAGCGTGGTGCGACGGAGCTGTGGCCCAAAGAGCGCCGGCCGCAGCGAAGCGTTGTCCTCGGCCGCGCGGCCGCGGCGGGCGAGCCACTGCGGCGACTCGGGCAGCGCCGTGAGCACGGCCAATCCCAAGACCGCCGGCAGCCCCGCGATCTGAAAGAGCCACCGCCACGAGTCGGGCGTGATCGGCCAGATTCGGCCGCACTGCGAGAGCGCGATGATGCCGAGGTTGATGCCTGCCGCCATCACGCCCGACACGGTCGCCTTGCTCGCCGCGGGCCAGCTCTCGGCAACGAGCGCGATGCCGTTGGGCCACACGCCGCCCACGCCCAGCCCCACGAGGAACCGCAGCAGGAGCAATTGCCACTGCGAGGTGACGAAGCCGCCGGCCGCGGCGCCGAGCGAATAGAGGAGAATGCTCACGCCCAGCCCGCGGCTCCGGCCGTAGCGGTCGCCGAACCGGCCGAGCACGATCCCGCCGATCGCCGCCCCGAGCATCAGCGCCGCGGTGTAGCGGGCGAACCAGTCGCCGCCGGCCGCGGGTGTGAATGCCTCGCCCATGAGGCTCTTCGTGACGGAGAGCGACGCCACCGGCATGAGGCCGAGTTCGAAGCCGTCGAATGCGAGGCCCAGAAACGCCGCGGCGAGCACGGCCGCACGGCCGCGCGGCGAGAGCGGCACGGCTTCGCCCCGAGAGTCACTCATTTCCAAGGTCCGTAACAGCCCTCGCGACGAGCCCCGCGATCCGCTCGTCGGGAACGTCGCCGTGCAAAAGGATCGCGTATCGCAGACGCAGCGACTTGCCCGGCTCGAGCGTGACGGGCGGCGGAGGATCCTTGACGCCGTAGGCTTTGCGGCCGAACGCATTGGCGAGCATCAGGCCATAGTCACGGGCGTGGAAAAATGGCTCTCGCGGATTGCCGGCGAGATCGATCACAACCGCGCCCACGCGGCGGCCGTCGATCGTGCCGGAGGCATCGACCCACACGGCCGCGCGGCCGAAGATGCCCTTTTCGTTCCCGCCGCCGTGGCTGGCGAGATAGCGGCCGCCGCGGGCCGGCGAGAGCGGCGTGGCGACACGGAGGCCAAGGCCCATCTCTTCGACGTCGCCGAAAACCAGCGGCCGATTCCCGCCGGGCGTGAGTTCCGCCTCCCAGAGCAGGAGGCGAACCGGGAAGCCGTCGATTTCGTGATCGCGGATCTTCACGGTCGATCGCTCGCGGCAGACGACCGGTGCGTCGGGCGCGTCGGTGGCCGCGCCGAGATACTCGATCTTCGCCGTGAACCGGGCGACTCCATCGACGACCGCCGGCTCGCCGTCGAAGCCCGCGAACCGCACGGCCGATTTGTGACGCCAGGGGTCGGCCCCCGAGAGGTCGCTGAAACAGAGCCAGACACCCGGGTGCATTGTGGCGTGATCGTCGGCATCGACGCCCTTCTGCGGCGGGCAGGGCCGCGTGACGATCGTGCCGCCAGGGGCCGCGAGGTCGCGGATCGCAGGCCGCCCGACGGCCGGGTCGGCAAACACGAACGCCGCTACGGGCTCGCCGCCGCCGGCGGTGACCACGAGCCGATCCGACTCGCGCTTCATGGCGAAGTCGGCGGCGAAGGCAGCCGAGAATGTAGTGCACAAACCGGCCGCAGTAGCTATAATTCGGTACATGAGTACTCCAGTCATCGCCATTCCCGTGGATGCTTCGACAGCAGACGCTTATCAATCCGCGTCTGCGGACCAGCAACGGCGGCTGCAGTTGCTGTTACGGCTGCGGCTGCGAGAGTTGACGACTCGGCCCGCGCGGCCGCTCGACGAGATTTTGGACGAGGTGGGGCGTGCGGCGATGGCAAAAGGTCTGACGCCCGAATCGCTCTCGTCGATACTCGCCGAGGAGTGATGTGCGCGTCGTCTTCGACACCAACGTCGTTGTCAGCGCTCTGATGCTCCTTGGATCGCCGCCCAGGCGAGCCTTTGACGCGGCTCGACAGCACGGTCAGCTTCTGGTTTCCGAAGCAACGCTCGAGGAACTGGACGACGTACTGCGACGCCCAAAACTCGCTCGGTATGTGAGCGAGGACCAGCGGCTGGAGTTTCTCGCTGCCTACATTCGCGATGCC
>JBILVW010000460.1:0-2515 GCA_044370205.1 Pirellulales bacterium
GGCGAGTGGCTCGATGCCGGCGTCGTCGTCGAGCCGCAAGAGACGGTGCAGGATCGTGCCGCGATTGGCAGCGGTCGCACGCGCCAGGCGGTCGAGTAAGGCCGCCACGGCCGGCGGATCGTCGGGTCGAGAAATCGCGAGGCCGTCATGCGGCAGGTCACGGATGAGCCAGCGGGCGCGGAGGGCGACCTCGATGTCCGGGTTGGTCTCGGCGGCGGTCAGAAGCGCGTCGGTGGCTGCGGAGCCGAGGGCCACGAGGCTCGACGCGGCGTTCTCGCGGATCGCGTAATCGGCGTCGCCGAGCTGGGCCACGAGCGCGTCGATGTCGCCGGCCGGCTGATCGGCTGCGTGGAGCAGGCCGCAGGCCACCACCTGGCAGGCGGCCAGTACGAGACTGCATGATCGGGCGGACCGCATGGCTGGAAGGCCCTCGCGGTTCAGGCTGGATCGGGTTCGATGCCGAGGTCGCGGATGGTGACGAGCGATTCGAGCGGGATGCCCCGTGCGGCGAGCGCCTCGCGGCCGCCGGCGAGCCGGTCGATGACGACCACCACCCGCTCGACCACGAGGCCGAACTCCTGCGCCCGGTCGATCGCCACGAGCGAGGAACCGGCCGTCGTCACCACGTCTTCCACGATCACCACGCGATCGCCGGGCGAGACGGGCCCCTCCACATACTTCTTCGTGCCGTGATCCTTCGGCTCCTTGCGGACGAGAAAGCCCTTCATGGAGAGGTTCTCGACGCCCGCCATCGTGACGACGGCGCTGGTGATCGGATCGGCGCCGATCGACATTCCACCGACGGCGGCGGGCAGCGGGCCGAGGGTGCGAAGGCGTTCGAGGATCGCACGGCCCACGAGCATCGAGCCACGGGCCTCGAGCACCACCTGCTTGGCGTCGAGATAGAAGCTGGCCTCCCGGCCGGAGGCGAGGCGGAACGTGCCCCGCTTGAGGGCGCGGGTTTCGATCAGGCCGATGAGCTCCCGGATCACGGGAGTATGCGGAGAAGTCGTGGAAGTCATGCCATAACTATACAGACCGCCGCTGGAAATCGGTGCGACTTTCAGGCAAGCCCCCGGTGGAAACCGGAGCTAAATCATGGAAGCCCCCGGTGGAAACCGGGGGACCGGAACGGGTCGGGTCGCGGCCGATTCGGCGGCTCGGGTAGGCGGGCTGTGTAGGATTGACCGTATGTTCGCCGCAGCCCCGATGACCGCGCAGATGACCGCGCAATGGCCCAGCCCGGCGATGTGGCGCGGAGGGCTCGCGATCGCCTTCTGGATCGGGCTCTCGTGCTGGGCGGCCGCGGCCCCCGCCACGGCGCTGGTGCAGGTGCGGCTGCCGATCGTGGGCACCCGCGACACGCAGGTGGAGGCCGCGATTCTGAAGCGGCTCGACACCCTGCGCAGCCGGCCCGACGAGCGGGGCGTGCTCGTGCTCGAATTCACCACGGGTGACGAGGGCGACTCCGCGGGCAGCGACTTCGGCCGGGCCCTCGAACTCGCGCGGTTTCTCACGAGCGACCGGCTCGCCGGCGTGAAGACCGTGGCCTTTCTGCCGGCGGGCCTCACCGGCCACGGCGTGCTCGCGGCGATCGCCTGCGAGGAGATCGTGATGCCAGCTGAGGCCACGCTCGGCCCGGCCAATGCCGGCGAGCCCGTCGACGACGCGATGCGGGCGGCGTATGCGCAGATCGCGGCGCGGCGGCGGACGATCCCGCCGGCCGTGGCACTCGGCCTGCTCGATCCGGCGTTCAAGGTGGCCCGCGTCTCGACCGACGACGGCGAACGCTTCGTGCCGCGGGCGGACGTCGAGGCCGTGCGTCGCGAGGCGGCCGTGCTCGGCGTCGAGGAGCTTGCGCCAACGCCGCTGATCCTGACCGGCCGCCGTGGTCGCGAACTCGGCTTCGTGCGGCTGCTCGCCCAGACGCCCGCCGACCTGGCCCGCGGCCTCGGCGTGCCGGAGCGGTCGCTCGTCGCCGATCCCTCGCAGGCCGGCGGCTGGCGGCCCGTGCAGGTGGCCCTCTCGGGAGCCGTCACCGCCGATGCGGTCGCCCGGGTGCGTGGGCGGCTCGAGCGGGCGGTCGCCGGCGGGGCCAATTTCATCTGCCTGCGGATCGACAGCCCGGGCGGCTCGCCCGAGCAGAGTCTGGTGCTCGCGACCTGGCTCGCCGGACTCGATCCCGCCGACGTCCGTTCCGTGGCCTACGTGCCGCGGGAGGCGCGGGGAGATGCGGCGGTCATCGCCGCCGCCTGCGACGAGATCGTGATGGAACCGGCCGCGGTGCTCGGCGGCGAGGGAGCCGCCGCGATCAGTGAACGCCAGGGGGAGTCGATTGCCGCTGCCTGGCGGGCGGGCGTGGCCCGCAACCGCGATCGCTCCTGGTCGCTGCCGGTGGCGCTGGCCGTGCCGGGGATCGTGGTCCGCCGCGGTGTGGAGCAAGGCACGGGGCGAACGGAGTATCTCTGCGAAGAGGAGCTCGAGTCGCGGGCAGACCGAGGGGCCTGGCAGCTCG
>JBILVW010000462.1:0-2512 GCA_044370205.1 Pirellulales bacterium
GGGGATGGTGAGATTCATCATGGAAATCCTTTCAGGCGAACTCGCGGTCGGCGCGGGCGATGGATTCGAGGTCGATGAGCGTGGTCACGCCGGCTCCCGATCGGGCCATGCCGGTGATGAAGCGGGTGTCGATGGCGGTGCCGAAGTCCGGAGGGGGCACGAGGTCGTCGGCCGTGTAGGTGGCCACTTCCTCGACGCCATCGACGATGGCGCCGTATGGTCGGGTGCCGCCGCCCGAGGCCGCCACCTGGGCGACCACGATGCAGGTGCGGTCGTGATCCATCGGTTTGGCCATTCCGAATCGGATCCGCAGATCGACGACGGGGATCACCTTGCCCCGCAGGTTGATCACGCCCCGCACGTGCGACGGCATCGAGGCGACAGGGGTGATCGCACAGAGCCGGATGATCTCGCGAACCGCGAGCACGGGCACGCCGTACGATTCGTCACCAAGCGTGAAGGTCAGATATTTGCCGGGTTGCGCCGCGAGCGAGGAAGCGGACTGTCCGGCGACGTTGTTACTCATGATTTCAGTCTAGGGTACGGATTTCTACGCCGCGGTTTCGGCCGCCGTCGGTTTCAGTCGCACCAGGGCGTTGGTATCCAGAATCAGGCCGACGCGGCCGTCCCCGAGGATTGCCGCCCCGGCGAAGCCGCGGCGTCCGACGAAGGTTTCGCCCAGGCTCTTGATGACGACCTCCTGCTTGCCGAGCAGGTCGTCCACCAGCAGGCCGCGGCACTCCTGGCCGGCTTCCACGACCACGACGATGCCGGCTGCCGCGTCGGCCGTCCGCATGGGGACGCCGAAGTGGGGGCCCAGTCGCAGGAGCGGCACGAGCCTTCCTCGGACGTTCACGAGCTCCCCTCGGCCCTGCACGGTGGTGACGTCACCGGGCAGGGGCCGCAGCGACTCCCGCACCGCGAGTGTCGGCACGACGTACCGCTGGTCGCCCACGGCCACCAGCAACCCCTCGATGATCGCGAGCGTGAGAGGCATGAAGATCGTGAAGGTGGTACCCGTCCCCGGCTGTGATTCGATCTCGATCTTGCCCCTGATGCCTTCGATGTTCCGCCGCACCACGTCCATGCCCACTCCCCGGCCAGAGAGCCCCGTGATCTGCTCGGCGGTCGAGAAGCCCGGCGCGAAGATGAGCTCCAATACCTCGCGGTCGTCGAGCGGTGCGTCGGCGGCGATGAGGCCCCGCTCGAGGGCTTTGGAGCGAATCTTCGCGGGATCGAGGCCCCGGCCGTCGTCGGTGATACGAACGACGACGAACCCTCCCTGATGGAACGCCGAGAGCCGAATCGTTCCCGTCGTCTGTTTTCCGGCCGCCTCGCGGGCGGCCGGCGGTTCGATGCCGTGATCGATGGCGTTGCGGATCATATGTACGAGCGGGTCGCCGATCTGCTCGATGACGGTGCGGTCGAGTTCGGTGTCCTCGCCATCCGTCACGAGCTTGATTTCCTTGCCGAGCTCCACCGCGGTGTCACGAACGAGGCGGGCCATTTTTTGAAACGTGCCCCGGATGGGGACCATCCGCAGCGCCATCGCCGTCCGCTGCAGGTCGGACGTGATGCTCCGCAACCGCCCCAGGGCGCGGGCGAGGTGCTCATCTGCCGGTCGGTCGGACGTCGTTCCCTGCACGACCATCGACTGCGCGATCACGAGTTCTCCGACGAGGTCGATGAGGCCGTCGAGCTTGTGGGTGTCGACGCGGATCGACGGGCTGCCCGTCGTGGCGAAGGCCCGCGGAGGCTCGGCCGGCGTGGTGGCCGGGGCCGTGACGGGAGGAGACGCGGTTTCGGGAGCCGTCATCGCCGGGAAAACAGCGGGGGGCGGGGCGGCCTGCCCGGCCGGCTTGAGTGCAGGGAAGGAGGGCGTGGGTTCGGTGGCCGCGGGTACGGGGGCCGCGGCCAGCACTGCAGCCACGGCTTCGAGGATGGCGGGCACCGGCAGGCTGATGGTGCGACCGACATTCGCCCCTTCGACTTGCTGCCCGATCTCCGTCACGAACTGCCCGAACACGTCGGCCGCGGTCAGGATGACGTCGATCGCATCGCGATCGAGCGACCGCGTGCCCCGCCGGGCGGCGTCGAGGAGCGATTCCACGTCGTGTGCCAGTCGTTGCAGCACGACGAGCTTCATCACGGCCGCGTTGCCCTTGAACGTGTGGAACGCCCGAAACACGGTCGCCAGCATCTCGGGATCACCGGGCGCCGTTTCGAGCACCAGCACTCCCTGCTCGATGTCGCGCAGCAGATCCTGCGACTCCGCGCAGAACAGCCGCACCAATTCGGGATCGGAGTCGGCGGGGAGCACCGCAACGTCCTGGAAGCCGGCTGGATCATTGCTGACGAGTCGACGCGGCTCCCGTCCGGAAGCGGCTGCCGCTGGCGTGACGGCGGACTTCGTGGCTGCTGAAGCGGAAGCAGGTCGGTCATCCGGCGCGGTGAGCGACGGTGGCACCGGAGGCAATGACTGGCCCCGCTCCCAGGCCGTCACGGCCTCGAT
>JBILVW010000088.1:0-9201 GCA_044370205.1 Pirellulales bacterium
GGAAACGCGTCGGTCTGCGGCCACAGAGGCTGTTCTCTGGTAGGGTGAGCGGCATGTCCAGCCACGCCGCCACGCTTGCCGATCTCGTCAGGCGTCCCAGTGTCAACCCGATGGGCCGCGACGTCTCGGGCCCCGACTACCTCGAGGCGCGGGTCAGCGAGTATCTCGTGCAGCGGTTCGCCGCGGCGGGGCTGCCCTGGGCGCGGCAGCCGGTCGCACCCGGCCGCGACAACGTGATCGCCCGGCTCGATGCGACCCGCGCGGCCGCGCCGGTCATCCTGTGGGACGCCCATCAGGACACCGTGCCCGCCGAGGGCATGACGATCGAGCCGTTCACGCCGCTGGTGCGAGACGGTCGCCTCTATGGCCGCGGGGCCTGTGACGTGAAGGGGGGCATGGCCGCGATGCTCGTCGCGATCGATCGCCTGCTCGCGGCGAACGGCCCGCGCGAGGCGACGGTGATCTTCGCGGCCACCGTCAACGAGGAATTTGGATTTTCCGGAGCCAAGGCGCTGGCCCGTCTCTGGAGCGATGCGGTTGAGCCGACCGATGCCGCGGCACGGGGCCTCGTCGCCGCCCGGCCGGCGACGGCAATCGTCGCGGAGCCCACGGGGCTCGATCTCGTCACGCAGCACAAGGGCGCGGTGCGGTGGCGGGTGCGGATTCACGGCCGGGCCTGTCACAGCGCGTTTCCCGAGCGGGGCGACAACGCCATCTACCATGCCGGTAGGGCCATCCTCGCCGTCGAGTCACTCGCCGCTGAACTGCTCACGCGGCATGCCGACCATCCCTGCGGTCCTCCCACGCTCAACCTGGGCACGGTTCGCGGAGGCAGCGGGGTGAACCTCGTGCCTGAACTCGCTGTGCTCGAGATCGACCGCAGACTGCTCCCGGGCGAATCGCCGCAGGCCGCCCGTGATGAGGTGATCGCGCGAATGGCAATGGCCTGCGGTGGGGCGCGGGTCGAGCATGAGCGGCCATTTCTCGAGAGCGCCGGGCTGCCCGATGAGACGGCCGCCGTGGCGGCGAAGACCTGGATCGACCGCCTCGCGGAGGCGGCCCGCGGGCAGGGCCATGCCGGGAATCGCGTCGCGGCCCGCTACGGCACCAATGCGAGCATCTACTCCGCGGCGGGCGTGCCGGCGGTGGTGTTCGGACCCGGCTCGATCGAGCAGGCCCATACGGCCGACGAATGGATCGACCTCGCGCAGGTGGATGCCGCGGCCGAGACGCTCGTCCGCGTCGTGGCCGGCCCCGAGGTCTGATACAACATCGGCGCGGTGGCCGTCTTTCGCGGCCGCGGCCTCACGTCACCCCATGCAGGAGCAGTCGGTTCCATGGCAGGCAGGATCACGGTCAAGGGCCCGGTCGTCGATCTCGACGGCGACGAGATGACGCGGATCATCTGGCAGTTCATCAAGGACAAGTTGATCCTGCCGTATCTCGAGGTCGACATCCGCTATTACGACCTCTCGATCCAGAACCGCGATGCCACCGGCGACCAGGTGACCATCGATGCGGCCAACGCGATCAAGGAGTTCGGCGTGGGCGTGAAGTGCGCCACGATCACGCCCGACGAGGCCCGCGTGCAGGAGTTCGGGCTCAAGCAGATGTGGAAGAGCCCCAACGGCACGATCCGCAACATTCTCGGCGGCGTGATCTTTCGCGAGCCGATCATCATCAAGAACATCCCGCGGCTCGTCCCCGGCTGGACGAAGCCGATCGTCGTCGGCCGCCATGCCTTCGGCGACCAGTATCGGGCGACCGATACCAAGATTCCGGGCAAGGGCACGCTCACGCTCACCTTCACGCCGGCCGACGGCTCGAAGCCGATGGAGTTCAAGGTCTACGAGTTCCCGGGGCCCGGCGTCGCGCTGGCGATGTACAACCTCGACGACTCGATCCGCGACTTCGCCCGGGCGAGCTTCCGCTACGGCCTGGCGCGGAACTACCCCGTCTACCTCTCCACCAAGAACACGATCCTCAAGGCCTACGACGGCCGGTTCAAGGACATCTTCCAGGAGATCTTCGACGCCGAGTTCAAGGCGGAGTTCGCGGCCAAGGGCATCACCTACGAGCACCGGCTGATCGACGACATGGTGGCCTCGGCCCTCAAGTGGGAAGGCGGCTACGTCTGGGCCTGCAAGAACTACGACGGCGACGTGCAGAGCGACATCGTGGCCCAGGGCTTCGGCTCGCTCGGCCTGATGACCAGCGTGCTCATGACGCCAGACGGCAAGACGGTCGAGGCCGAGGCTGCCCACGGCACCGTGACGCGGCATTACCGGCAGCACCAGCAGGGCAAGCCCACGAGCACCAATCCGATCGCCTCGATCTTCGCCTGGACCCGCGGCCTCGCCCATCGTGGCAAGCTCGACGGCACGCCGGAGGTCACCCGTTTCGCAGAGACGCTGGAGCGGGTCTGCATCGAGACGGTGGAGGAGGGCAAGATGACGAAGGATCTCGCGATCCTCATCGGCCCGAGCCAGCCCCACCTCACGACGGAGGAGTTCCTGGCCGCCATCGACGCCAACCTGAAGCAGGCGATGGCCGGCTGAGACGTACAGCAGAGGGGAGCAAGACCATGGCCCACGAACCCGCGACACATGATCCCGGGGCCCGCAGGGGCATCATTCTCGCCGGCGGTTCCGGCACGCGGCTGCATCCCGCCACGCTCGCCGTGTCGAAGCAGCTGCTGCCGGTCTACGACAAGCCGATGATCTACTACCCGCTGAGCGCGCTCATGCTGGCGGGAGTGCGGGAGATCCTCGTGATCTCGACGCCCCAGGACACGCCCCGCTTCAGCGGCCTGCTCGGCGATGGCAGCCAGTGGGGAATGAGCCTCTCCTACGCTGTGCAGCCGAAGCCCGAAGGGCTGGCCCAGGCCTTCATCATCGGAGCCGACTTCGTCGCGGGCCGGCCGTCGGTGCTCGTGCTCGGCGACAACATCTTCTACGGCCACGGCCTCGTCGAGCGGCTCGCCGCGGCACGGGCACGGTCCCGCGGGGCGAGCGTGTTCGCCTACCCCGTGGCCGACCCGGAGCGGTACGGCGTGGTCGAGTTCGATCGTGAGGGGCGGGCGAAGAGCATCGAGGAAAAGCCGAAAGCACCGCGGAGCCGCTACGCGGTCACGGGCCTCTACTTCTACGACGAGCAGGTGGTCGATATCGCCCGGGCCGTGAAGCCCTCGCACCGCGGCGAGCTCGAGATCACCGACGTGAACCGGGAGTATCTCGAACGTGGCGAGCTGACGGTCGAGATCCTCGGCCGCGGCGACGCCTGGCTCGACACCGGCACCCACGACAGCCTGATCGAGGCAGGCCAGTTCATCCAGTCGCTGGAGAAGCGACAGGGCCTCAAGATCTGCTGCCCGGAAGAGATCGCCTGGCGGAACGGCTGGATCGATTCCGCCCGCCTCGCCGCCATTGCCGAACCCTTCCGCAAGAGCGGCTACGGCGAATACCTCCTCGCCCTCATGCATGACAACATCTACTGACCAACGGAAAGGCCCTCCATCCGCCCTTCCCTGCTGAGGAAGGCGACGCGGTCGAAAAGTGACGCGGAGCCGATCGGGGGTCGCGCGCAGCCGACGGTGAATTTTGACTGGCAGAGTTGGCGGACCACTTCCATCGAGCACGCATCGTCAAAATCCGCCGTCGGCGAGCACGTGCCCCCGATCGGCGGCTTGGGCGAGTTGGGTTACTGCATCCCCTGAACGCATGATAGAGACACATGACGATCACCCCCACCTCCATCGAAGGCGTCCTCATCCTCGACCCGAAGGTCTTCGGTGATTCACGCGGCTTCTTCTTCGAAAGCTTCAACCAGCGGGCGTTCGACGCGGCGGTCGGCCAGTCGGTGACGTTCGTGCAGGACAACCACAGCCGCAGCGGCCGCAGCGTGCTTCGCGGCCTCCACTACCAGGTGGAGCGGCCCCAGGGAAAGCTCGTGCGGGTGGTGGCTGGCAGCGTGTTCGACGTGGCGGTGGACATCCGGCCTGGGTCGCCGACGTTCGGCCGCTGGGTGGGCATGGAACTGTCGGCGGACAACAAGCGTCAGCTTTGGATTCCGCCGGGGCTGGCCCACGGCTTCGTGGTGCGGAGCGAGTCGGCCGACTTCCTCTACAAGACGACCGACTACTGGTTTCCCGAGCACGAGCGGTGCATCCGCTGGGACGACCCGGATCTCGAGATCGACTGGGGCCTCACCGAGCCGCCGCTCGTTTCCGCCAAGGACGCCGCCGGTGCCGCGTTTTCGTCGCTCAGGTAGCGAACAGCTTCGCGATCTCGATGGCGAGGATGATGCCCACGCCCATGAGCGACTCGCCGGCGATCAGCCCGCTCGACACCGGCACGGTGTAATCCTCGGCGGCCTTCGGGGCGGCCTTCGCGAACAGCCAGGCGAGTAGGGCGCCGGCGAACATCGAGACGGCGTTGAAGGCGGGGATGACGCCGGCGATGCCGAGGCCTGTAGTGGAGGGGAGCCACGGTTTCCAGCGGGCCGGACCGAACTCCTCGAGCAGTGTGAGCACGACCCCGATCGCCGCGCCAATCATCATCGCCTCGATGGCGTAGGCGGGCAGGGCCTCGACCCCCTTGGCCAGCAGCAGCGCCACGCTCTCCCAGATCTTGGCCGACGGGGCCGGCAGCGACGCCGAGCCGAGCCGTGAGGGGTCGGACTGCACCACGAAGAGGTAGGCCGGCACGGAGACGATCGTGCCGGCGAGCACGCCGAAGAACTGCGAGATCGTCTGCTTCCGCGGATTTCCGCCGAGCAGGTAGCCGCTCTTGAGGTCGGTGAGCAGGTCGGCCGCATGCGAGGCGGCGCCTGAGGTGATCGAGGCGGTCATGAGATTCGTGGTGACGTTGCCCGGGGCGATGCCGCCGTAGACGAGCTGGGTGATCTTGCCCATGGCGCCGATCGGCGTGATGTCGGTCTCGCCGGTGGCACGGGCGGCGACGATCGAGAGCAGGAACGTGACGAGCACGGCGAGGATGCCCATCCACCAGGAGATGCCGAAGAGCAGGTGGCCGAGGATCACGCAGGCGGCTCCGAACAGGATCGTGCCCGCCGCGAACCACGATCCAGGAACCTCCACGTGGGCGAGCGGGTCGTCGTCGGCCGCGGATGGTTTGTGGCCGACGACCGCCCCGAGCCCGCTGAAGGCCCGCAGCACCGTTCGCCACTTGAAGGCGAACGAAAGCAGCCCCGAGGTCACCATCATTGCCGTCGCCGGCCAGAGCACCCACGAGGCGATTCCGCGGTAGCCCGGCGTGGCGATCCCCTGCTCGATGAGGATGGGTGCGAGGACCCCGTAGAAGATCAGCGAGCCCACGAGCATCGATGCCGCGACCCGCATGCCCATGATCGCGCCGGCTGCCACCATGATCAGCGAGCCCTCGAAGCCGAGCGTGTATTTCGTGAGCCACTCGCGGGCCGCCGCCGTGGGCAAGAAGGGGATCTCCGCGGGAAACGCCCAGGCGGCGAGCCGCTTGACCTGCGGCAGGAGATCCCGCCAGACGGCGATGACCCCGCCTACGATCGCCGCCAGGAAGAGCGATCGCCCCTTGGCGGCGGCGGCGGCCGAGCCCTCGTGCAGGCTGCGGAGCGTCTCGGCGGTGGCGATACCGGAGGGGAAGGGCAGCTGATCGACGTTGATCAGCTGCCGCTTGAGCGGGATCGCGAGGCAGACGCCAAGCAGCGAGACGGCACCGATCCAGAGGCCGATTTCCCAGCCGGTGAGCAGTCGGCCGGTCGTGAGGGTGAGGGCCGGGATCGCCGACACGAGGCCCGCGCTCGACATGTAGCCGGCGGCGCTCGCCGCACTCGACATCGTGTAGTTCTCGAGCACGCTGAACGGCCGCTCCCGCCAGCCGGGCACGATCGGCTCGAGGAATTTGAAGACGGCATAGGCGATGATGCAGGCCGTGATCGTGACGCCGAGGCCCCAGCCGGTCTTGAGCCCCACGTAGAGGTTCGAGATCGACATCACGCCGCCGATGAGCATCCCCGTGACGACGGCCCGGGGCGTCAGTTGCACGGCGTCGTCACCGGCATAGACGTTATCGAGCCACCAGCGGGCCGCAGCCCGCTCGTCGGTGAACGCGGCGTGCTTCGGAATGCCGTCTTGATTCATGCGGGCAGGACACGAGGTGGCCCGGTCACGCTGTGACCGAGAACCACAGGCGTGAAGTTAGAACACGTCCAGGTGGAAGTGGTGCCCGTGGTGGTAGCGACGCGACTTCGGGTACTCGTTGTGCCACTGGCGGTTGTAGACCGGGATCCGCATCTCCTGCGGATAGCGGTAGTAGAGATCGTTGGCCGACTGCATGTAGCCGTCGGCGTAGAAGTTCTGCGGATACCACACGTACGGATAGTGGTAGAGCCGGTTCCAGTCGCTCTTGTTGTAGGAATAGCCCCACTGGTGGCCGTAGGCCTGTTGGCCGACGGCCTGCTGGGCGGCCGCGTCGGCCGCGGAAAACAGGGCCGCTGCGCAGAGTGCGCCCGCGGCAACGAGATGCCGTGTCATCGGATAGTCCCCCCTCGAGAAACCGACAGTCGAGGGAATTATCGACGCCCGGCACGACCCGACTTTACGGAAAAGACCGCACGGTCGGATAAGGGAGGCGAGCGGGTCGGCGTGAGGATGCCGAGCGTGGCGTGCGGCCGCCAGCGAGGCAACTCATGCCGCCCGCAAGCCGGCTTGGGCCAAGCGAGGTCCGCTATGCCGGCTGGGGCTTCTGGCCTGGGAAGCGGCCTTCGGCGAGTTCGCGGTCCCACTCCTCGATCAGCGGCCAGTGCGGGGCGCAGGTGCCGAAGTCGGCGAGGGTGAGGTAGCCCTGCAGGCGGGCGATCGTCTTGTCGAGCAACCGCCGATCATTGCGGAAGATCGGGCCGTGGCTCGGCAGCAGCCACTCGACGTCGCTGGCTGCGATCCGCTCGAGCGACTTGATGAACGACGGGATGTCGCTGCCGTGATGGGCGTCGATCGCCCCCACCGATCCGTCGCGGTAGATGTTGTCGCCGGAGAGCAGCAGGTTGCCCATGCGGAAGGCGAGTTGACTGTCGGTGTGGCCGGGCGTGTGCCAGACCTCGAGCTGCCGGGAGCCCACGTCGATCAGGTCGCCATTGGCGACGGTGCGATCGACTTTCACGATCGGCATGTCCATGTGCACGTTCTGGGCCGCGATCTCGGCGAACGTCTTCACGCGGTCGCCCGATTCGAGCGACTCGACGGCCTTTGGATGGGCCAGCACCGGCGCCTTCAGAATCGACTTGGCCTTGGCGAGGCCCTGGATGTGGTCCACGTCGGCGTGCGTGGCGACGAGGGCCCGGCACTGCGAGAGCGGAAAGTCCATCTGCCGGATCATCTCGACGATCTCGTCGACGCTCTCCTCGTAGCCGATGTCGATGAGGGCCCAGTCGCGGTCATCGTAGACGAGATAGACGTTGCAGCCGATCCGCCAGCCGGCCTGGTGATTCATTTCAATCACACCGGGGAAGACAGGGCGACGTTCGAGCATGGCAGGCGGTCCGAAAGCGGGTGAATTTGCGATGAAATCCGCCGGAAGCCACACTTGGCCGTGGCCAGCAGTCGGCGGCATGCGGCGGACACCGGAGTGTAAGCCGTCGGCCAGCGGCCGGCAACGAACGCCGCCCTGCGGGCGGCGTGGCAGCGGAGTTCGGCCGTGCAGCAGACCAACGATTCATCAGCGGCGGTTTCGGGCTCGTTCGCCGATTGGGCTGGCGCGGTCGACGAACTCTGCACGCTCTTCGAGACGCTGCGGCCGCTCGGTGCCGCGCTGGGCGCGGCCGACCCCGATGCCGCCGACTGGTACGGGGCCCTGTTCGGCAAGCTGCGCGGACAGGTCGACCGTGGGCCGTTCCTCGTGGCTGCCGTGTGCGGCGGCACGAACACCGGCAAGAGCCTGATCGCTAACACGCTGGTGGGCGCGGAGATCAGCCGCTCCGTTCCCGAGGCGGCGCGCACCCGGCATCCGGTCGCGAGCCTGCCCCGCGGATCGGCGGAGGGCGTCGATCTCACGGCGCTCTTCCCCGGCTTTCGGCCGCTGCCGTGGACGAGCGAGGAAGACGCCCTCGCGGCGGTGGACGACGACCGGCTCGTGTGGCGGGAGGATCCCAGCGGCCTGCAGCCCGCGCGGCTCGTGCTGCTCGACACACCCGACATCGACGGCACGCTCCGCGAGAACTGGCGGCGGGCGGAGCTCGTGCGAAATGCCGCCGACGTGATCGTCGCCGTGCTCACCCAGCAGAAATACAACGACGCGGCCGTCCGCGACTTCTTCACCTCGGCCGCCGCCGCCGGCAAGACCGTGCTCGTGGTCTTCAACATGGTCGATTGGCCGCGGCAGCGGGAGCGGATCGCGGGCTGGCTCGCCACGTTCACCGCCGAGACGGGCGTGGTGCCGCTGGCCGTCTATGCCGCGCCGCATGATTTCGCCGCCGCCGAGGAGGGGCGGATCGCCTTTCATCCGTTGTCCGAACTCACGCCCGACGGCGGCTCCGCCTGTCCCGCAGAGCGGCTGGCCGGCTGTGACTTCGATCGCATCAAGCGGCAGGCGATGACGGGTGCACTGAAGGTGGTGACCGATCCCCGCATCGGCGCCGCGGCCTGGCTCGATGCGTTCGATGCGGCCGCCGGCCGGTGGCGGGACGCGCGGGAACTGCTTGCGCGGGAGAGCCGTGTGCGGGTTGCACTGCCAACGGCCCCGCGGGAGCTCGTCTGGAACGAGATCTGGGCCTGGCTCGAGCCCAGGCGATCGGGCTTCGACCTCGCCGTGAGCCGTGTCTACCGCGTGGCGGGCCACGGCGTCATGTGGGCGGCCCGTCGGGTCGGCCTCGCCCGCTCGGCAGAGGAGAAGCAGGAAGACTTCTCCGCCGTCGAACTCGCCGCGCTCAAGCAGGCGCTCACCGACTTCATCGCCCGGCTCGAGGATGCCTGTCGCCGCGACCCGTTGCTGGGCGAGCGGCTGGGCGATCGACTGGCGACGCCGGACCGTGCGGCCTGGTATGCCGACCTCGAGCGGCGGCATGCGGCGCTGCCGCTGGTGTCCGAGGACTATCGCAGCTTCGTGCGGACGGAGCTCGATCGCTTCGCCCGCGACAATCCGCAGCTCGTCGGCTGGATCGTGACGGCGCTCAACGCGGGCGCGGTGGCCCGCCCTGCGATCACCGTGGGGC
>JBILVW010000463.1:0-2508 GCA_044370205.1 Pirellulales bacterium
GTTCGTCTGATCCATGAAGGGCAGGAGCGTGTAGCACCAGCCGCCTTGCTGTCGCCAGTCACTGCCGAGGTCAGGGCTGCCCGTTGTCGATGAGTCCCAGCCGCCGGTCGGGTAATGACTGAGCAGTGTGACGTGCGACTTGCAGGCCGTGGCGAGCTGCTTGAGATTGTTGGCACAGGCCGACCGTCGCGCCGCTTCGCGGGCCGACTGCATGGCCGGGAGAAGCAGCGCGACGAGCACGCCGATGATGGCAACGACGACGAGCAGTTCAACGAGCGTAAAGCCCGTACGGCGAAACCACGTGGGAGAAAGCATGGTGGGAGAGTTCTTTGGAGGACCCTGACGAACGGTCATCATATCCGCCCGCGGCTTCCATGAACACGCGCTTGCGCAACAAAACCCGCATCATTGCTCATACAAGCCCCCAGGCGCAAGCCCGGGGACGTTCATGATCGCCTTCGGCGCGGGCGGCGAGCCATTCATGCAGCTTCTGGCCGAGAAAAATGGCGGCGAGTACCGGCAGATCGTCGGCCCGCCGGACTGGCTGGAGAAATAGCGACGAAAGCGAGGCCATGCGTGCGCGGGCATGCTCATAGAAGCCCGGGCGGAGGTCCGGGGATGATCGTCGCACTGGCTCACGGCGCAGCCGTGGGCTGCCGGTCGTTGCGGCTGCCGCGGAACCGGTGCACCGCGGCATCGACGTCGTAGCCGATCGTGTGCGTCGAGCCATCGGCCATCGACATCACGACCCCTCCCACATGCGCGCTGCCGAAGCGGTAGAACACGGCTTCGCCGCGGCGGTCTTGGGCGGGTAAGACGTCCGTTCAGCCGAACATGTCGAGGTCGTCGCCGGCAAACAGGCTGTGGTCGTCGCAGATGTCGAGGCCGGTCGCATAGTTGTCGGGGTTCAGGCATTTCTCACCGATGAGATACGTGCTGCTCATCCCGTCTCTCACATGCGCGGCCCGCACCTCGGTGCGTTGGGCGGTGACCGTGGCGGGATCGCCGTCGCCGGCCAGGGCATGGAGCGGGCCCAGCTCGATCGCGGGCAGGATGCTGTAGGCCCAGCTGCCGGGCTGGGAGCGGCCGAAGCCGCGGTCGGGGTCGCCGGTCCAGCACCAGCCCCAGCCGCCGGATGGGAAGAAGCCTTGCTGGTCGAGGTGTTGGAGGCAGCCGAGGGCGAGCTGCCGCACGTTGTTGCCGCAGGCGACGCGTCGTGCCGACTCCCGGGCCGACTGCACGGCCGGCAGCAGTAGGGCGACGAGCACTCCGACGATCGCGACGACCGTCAACAGTTCAACGAGCGTGAAGCCCGCGAGGCGAAACCGCGAGGGAGGAATCATGGTGTAAGCCTGTGGTGATGCCCTGACGGGGGAGGCTAGTACCCGCAGGAGGGAATCACCGACAAGGCTCGCCCAACGGGCGAGCTTAAGCGCCTTCAAGCCCGCGTGGGCAGGTCACGCCGTGACCCGCTGGCTGCGAAATGACGGCCATACCGAGCCACGCGTGGCAGCGCGGGGATTGATGACGATTCCTCACAAACGGAGCACCGACCAGCAACGCCGTTACTGGAAGTCACCTTCCGACAGCACTGAGTAAGACTGTCGCCACGCCCTGTAGATGGCGTACAACGTCGCATTCGCAGTCAGCATCGAAGTGGAGTCATCCGAACTCAGCAATTGCGCATAAACGTTCACACCTAGGGAATCCTTAATAAAGCCGGTCCGCCCGTCACAAAAAGCCACAACTGCGCCGCCTGGATGATTTGAAGAAGGCAAAGTGATCTGACCACCGCTCGTACTCAGTGTCACGTTGTTGATTACTTTCGTCGGCAATGAAGCTGCACTGACAATCCCAAATCCCGGCACGAACGTCGCCGACCCGTTCCCAAAGGCTGCCGAGGCTGGAATCGTGTTCCACGACCCAAGAACCAAACCTGCCGTGCCGGAAATGCACTTCTCCGACAATAGGAGTGTGTTTCCGGTGCCGTCCCGGGACGAGATGTCATCCAGGGCTATCCGGCCATTCGTACTCCCGGAAAGGGTGACCGTCGTGTCAAGCATCGCCGCATCGGCCCGCCGCGTGTTGGCGAGGCTTCCACAATTCCCCGCATACGCCAGCACAGGATTTGTCATCGAGTCAGGCGGGCTTGATGGACACACGAAGAGCGAAACATACGGAGCAGCTGGGGTTCCGGCCTGCCACGACTTGTAAATGTCATTTCGCTCGACGAACGGCAGAACCATCACCGGCCACGAGGGGAAAAAAGTGCCCGTGGCGTGTACAAGCGTATTTCGCCACCCTGGCAGAAATCCGTTGGAGTCGTTGAACCGGATCGCCGCGAACGCCATCTGATACTGGTTGTTTGCGCACGTCGTCCGTCGGCCGGCTTCACGGGCACTCTGCACCGCGGGTAGCAGCAATCCCATCAGCACACCGATGATGGCGATCACCACCAGGAGCTCCACGAGCGTAAACCCGCGATTGGACACAACACGAAGACGGGCC
>JBILVW010000090.1:0-8985 GCA_044370205.1 Pirellulales bacterium
GAGCGAGCGAAGGGCATGGATGCCCGAAGCGAGCGTCCGGCGAGCGGGGTACGGGTCGCCCGAAGCCGGGTTGGGCACGTGACGCTAGTGCCGGAAGTGGCGGCGGCCGGTGAACACCATCGGGATGCCCGCCGCATCGGCCGCGGCGATCACCTCGGCGTCCCGCTTTGAGCCCCCCGGCTGGACGATCGCGGCGATGCCGGCCGCCTTGATCAGTTCGATCGAGTCGGGAAACGGGAAGAACGCGTCGGAGGCGAGCACGCCACCGCGGGCCCGCTCGCCCGCCTTCTCCAGGGCGATCCGCACGGCATCGACGCGGCTCGTCTGGCCGATGCCGGCACCGACGAGGCTCGTGCCGTGGCAGACGGCGATGGCGTTGCTCGTGAGCCGCCGCACGACCGTGAAGGCGAAGGCGAGGGCCCGCGCGAGCGGCTCGGGGGGCGTGGCCTTCGTGACGACCCGCCAGCCGGCGGGATCGTCGGCCTCCACGTCGGGCCGCTGGGCGAGGATCCCGCCGGCCACGCTGCGGAGCTCGAGGCCGGCGGTCGCCACCCACGGATCGCCCGCCGGTAGCTCGACGAGCCGGACGCTCGCCTTCCAGGTGGGCTTCGTCGTGAGCAACTCGACGGCCTCCCTGGCGAAGGCTGGTGCCGCGATCACCTCCACGAACAATCCCGGCGCGAGGAGCAATTCGGCACAGGCCCGATCGAACGGCCGGTTCACCGCCACGATCGAGCCGAAGGCGCTCGTCGGATCGGCGGCCATGGCCGTCGCCAGCGCCTCGGCCACGGTCGCAGCGCTCGCTGCGCCGCAGGGGTTCGTGTGCTTCACGACGACCGCCGCCGGCTCCGCGACGAGCCCCGCGAGCCGCGTCGCCCCGTCGAGGTCGAGCAGGTTGTTGTACGAAAGCTCTTTGCCCCAGAGCTGCTTCAGGCCGGCGAGCCCAAGGTGCATACCCGCCGGGGCGTAGAGCGCCGCGGACTGGTGCGGATTCTCGCCGTACCGCAGGGCCAGCCGCTGCTCGAGCGCGAGCGGCACGGCGGCCGGCAATGACAGTTCCTCTCCCTGGCCGCTTGAATCCTTGGCGGCCCCGGCCGCGAGCCCGGCATGCCTCGCCATCCAGCGCGAGATCACCGCGTCGTAGCCGGCCGTGTGCTCGAAGGCCCGCGCCGCGAGCTGTCGTCGCTCGGCGAGCGACGTGCCCCCCTTCGCGAGCGCCGCGACGAAGGCGTCGTATTGCCCGGGGCTCGTGACGACGGCGGTGAACGCGTGATTCTTGGCCGCCGCGCGGACGAGGCTCGGGCCGCCGATGTCGATCAGCTCGATGGCCTCGGCGGGGGTGCAGTCGGGCTTGGCAATCACGCTCTCGAAGGCGTAGAGATTCACGACCACGGCGTCGAACCGCTCGATCCCGTGCTCCGCGAGCACCTCGAGATCGTCGGGGCGATCACCGCGGGCGAGGATGCCGGCGAAGATGTTGGGGTGGAGCGTCTTCACGCGGCCGTCGAGCACCTCGGGAAAGCCGGTGATCGCCGAGACGTCCTCGACGTCGAGGCCGTGGGCCGCCAGCGCCGTGGCGGTGCCCCCCGTGCTGGCCACGCGAACGCCGGCGGCCTTGAGACCCGCGGCGAGCCGGTCGAGGCCGGTCTTGTCGAACACGCTGACGAGCACGCGGCGGACGGGCACGACGTCGACCGCGGGAGTGGTGGCCCGGTGGGCCGTGTGGGTGTGGCTCATAGCGCGGATTAGACCACTCCTCACCGGCTGGAAAAGCCCGGCCCCTCATGCTGCAGGCAACTCGACCTCGAACACCGTGCCCGGGGGCGGCAGCCGGCCGCGGACGCTCACCTTCCCGCGCATCTGCCGCACGAGCGCCTTGACAAGAAAGAGGCCGAGCCCGGTTCCAGGCGTGGAACGCTCGAGTTCGCTGCCGAGCCGCACGAAGCGGCGAAAGATCTGCGGCCGCTGTGATACGGGAATGCCCGGACCGTTGTCGACGACGGCGATCGTCACGCGGCCCCGCGGCCCCCCGCCGACCGTGATCTCGACCCGTGGATCGGGCAGCGAATACTTGACCGCGTTGTCCACGAGATTGCGGAGCACGATCTCGAGATCGGTTTCCCGGGCGAGCACACTCGGCCACCCCGCGGCGGCGCACGCCAAGCCGATCCGCTCCGGGTCGAGGCCATGCCGCCGGGCCACCGCGGCGCGCACCTGCCGGAGCACCGGCTCGACCGCTGCCGCCTCTCTGCCCGTCCGCGGCTTCCGCTGGAGCGTCTTGGCGGCGTCGAGCAGATGATCGATGAGTGTGTCGAGCCGCTCGATGTCCTGCAGCATGATCCGGTGGAAGCCCGCCTGCTGCTCGGCGGGCACGGGCCGTCGCGCCAACGTCTGCAGCGAGAGCTTGAGCGAGGCGAGCGGGCTCTTGAGCTCGTGGGTCACGCTGTCGATGAAATTGCTTTGCCGCTGCGACAGCGCGATCGCCTTCACCGTGAGGGCAAGGTAGACGATCACGCCGACGAGCACGAGCACGAGCAGGGCCACGCCCACCCCGAGCAGGGCGTAATAAAAAGCCGAGTTCTCCGAGCCGAGCGCCGCCGCGATGCTGACGAGCACCCAGCCCACGCCCAGCGCGATGATCGACCCGATGAGCACGACGCCCAGCAGAATCGGCCAGCCGAGCGAGCGACGAGGTTCCATGAATCTCTCCGTCGCCTATGCTAATCAAGTTTCTGCCCGAAAACGCCACTCCGCACGGGAGGCGATGGGGCCGGTGCAAGCTCGAGGAGCATTGGGCCGCCGCGGCCCACCGCGACGAGACTTGTACCGACCCCGAGCCGGCTTGGGCTGGCTGGTTCGATGACACCCTTGACCGCGGCCATGCCACCTTCGCTTGATCCCGTCATCACCATCGGCGACACCACCATCGCCTTCGACTGGCAAAGCGACCGCTGGGGGCATCGCGTCACCATCGACGGCCGGCTCGTGGCCGAATCGGTCGAGGGTCCGGACAGTGGAGCGGGCGATCCCCGCTGGCCAGCGTCGCCTGTGCTCACCGAGGTGACACTCGCCACGGCGGGCGGCAGGCCCGCCATCGTCGGCGTCGGCCTGGCAGGGCGGTCGCATTTTTCGGCCAGCTTTGCCCCCCATCCCACGCTGGCCGACACCGTCCTCGTCGAAATCGCCTGCCGGGTGCAGGAGCCACCCGTCTGGCTCGGCTCCACCTACCGGGCCGCGGACGGCCGGCTCGTGCGGATGGTGGCCAGCCATACCGCGGCCGGCGGCCTGCCGCGAACCATTCAGTGGTCGTACCTCTGCGGATCGCGGGGAATCGTGGCGGCGACCGGCGCGGCTTGCGATCCACCGGCCGATGCATCACATTTCTAGGTCTTGCCCGACGGTTTTCGGGCCCCAGTCCCTGCGGAACCAGCCATGTTCGACACGATCGAGCGACTGAAGACGGAATGGACCGACAAGTACGTCGTGATCAATTCCTCGGCCCCGGAGCTCGCCCGGTTTGCGCGGGCCACCGGCTTCGTGAAGACGGTCAACATGAACGGCCGCTGCCTGGTGGAGTTCGATCAGTTCAACAATATCGGCTGGTACGACATCGACCCGTCGGCTCTGAAGATCGTGCCCAAGCCACTGCCGCGGCCAGCCGAGCCGAAGGCCGCCAAGCCCGCCGCGAAGGAAGCGGCCAAGCCCGCAGCCGCGAAGCCTGCGGCCGGAGCAGCCGCGAAGAAACCGTCCACGGCCGACATCCTCGCGGCCGCTCGGGCCAAGGGAGGGGCCGCCAAGCCTGCCGATGCAGCCGCTGCCAAGCCGGCTGCAGGCGGCAAGCTCTCGACCGCTGAGATTCTCGCCAAGGCCCGCGGGGCGAAGGCAGCCGCCCCGGCGGCACCGCCTGCCGAGGAAGCCGCTGAATCCGCGGCCGAGGCCGTGGCTGAAGAGACTGCGGCGCCAGTCGCCAAGGCCGCCCCCAAGGCGTCGGCCGCTGGCCCGCTGCCCACGACCACCGCCGACAAGATCGCCTGGTGCCGAGCGCACGACGCCAAGGGCTGATCTCGAAGCCAGTGCCGCTGCAACAGTGCGTGTTCATCCGTTTCACGTTCAAGGAGGAACGATCATGCGTCGATTCGCCGCCGCACTCGCCTGCTCCGCTCTGCTGCTCGTCGCCGGGGGCTGTCGTCGGCTCTCACAGCATCCGCTCGTGGCCGAGGCGGTGGACGAGGTGATGCAGAACGAGCGGGTCGCCGCGGCTTTGGGCGCGCCGGTCACGTGCAGCACGGCCGTCCGCGGCACGGCCAACGAGACCGACGGCCTCGCGTCGCTTCAATTCGACGTCGCGGGAGCGAAGCGCAAGGGAATCGTGGTGGTCGAGGGCAAGAAGACCCGCGGCCAATGGGGCGTGACGCTCCTGGAAATGCGGCCCGAGGGGGGCGGACCTCACATCCATCTCAGCAAGGATTTGGCGGAGCGAACGGGCACCGACACGCCCGCATTCGACCCGACGGCCCAGCCGGCCTCGCCATCAAAGGCGGCGCCGCCCCCCGGCGACATCGAGATCACGCTTCCTCCCGGGCCCCCGGGCCAGTGACCTGCTAGGGCAGCTCGCGGAGGGCGGCGATCTCCTTCTCGCGACCCACGACCAGCAGCACCTGGTCTTCGAGCAGCCGCGTCTTGCCGTCGGGGAACATCTCGAACTTCCCCTTCATCACGTCCTTGATGCCCATCACGTGCACGCCGATCCGGCTGCGGAGATTGGCCTCGGCGAGGGTCTTGCCGGAGAGCGACGAGGGCATCGCGACTTCCGCCACGCTGTATTCGGGATCGATCGGCAGATAGTCGAGCACGTTGGGCCAGGTCATCCGGTCCGCGAGCTCGCGGGCCACTTCCTCCTCGGGAAACACCACCCGATCGACGCCGAGGTGCTCGAGGATCTTGCCGTGCTCCTTCGTCACCCCCTTCACGATCACGTTGCGGGCGCCGAGCTCCCGCACGTGGAGCGTGGCCAGCAGTGACTGCGAGATCGTCTCGCCGAGCGAGATGAACACGGCCGTGGCGTCGCGGATCGGCAGGTTCTCCAGCACCTCGCGGTCGGTCGAGTCGCCGATCACCGCCTCGTGGAGCACGTTCTTGAGCAGGTCGAGCCGCTCACGCCGCTGATCGACGCCGGTCACCTGGCAGCCGTTGGCGGCCAGCTTCGTGGCGAGCGCCGAGCCGAACGTGCCCATGCCGAGCATGATGAACTTTTTCACGGGGGCCATGCGGTCAGCCGATGAGCGGCTCCTCCTGCGGGTATTCGGGCTGGTAGGGCCGCCGCTCCCGCGACAGGGCGACGGCGGCCGTGATCGGGCCGAGACGGCCCACGAGCATGAGCGCGACGAGCACGAGCTTGCCGGGGTCGGTGAGGGTCGGCGTGATGCCGGTGGAAAGTCCCACCGTGCCGAGCGCCGAGATGCACTCGAAGAGCGCCTCGAGAAACCACCGCGGGCGGACCGCCATCGAGCCCCGCGACTCGACCACGAGCAGGGCGACGAGCGCCGCGATCGCGACGGCCGCGAAGAGCAATGACGTGGCGGCCGCCCGCTCGACCGCCGCGTGCGGGATCGTGCGGCGAAAGAAGTTCGCATGCTTGAGTCCACGGAAGCTCGACCAGCTGCTGACCGCCAGCGTCATGAACGTGCTCACCTTGAATCCGCCCGCGGTCGAGCAGGGACCCGCACCGATCGCCATGAGGATGATCGCCAGGAACAGCGTCTCGCTCGTGAGTGCCGCGTAATCGACGGTGTTGAAGCCGGCGGTGCGACAGGTGGTCGAGTGGAAGAATCCCATGAGCAGCTTCTCGGCCAGAGGCCGCTCGGCGATCGCCTGCTCCCACTCGAACGCCCAGAACGTCGCGGCCCCGAACGCGAGCAGGGCCGCGGTGCCGATCAGCATCATCTTCGACTGGGTATGGAGCCGCTGCCAGAACGGCTCGCGGGCCCTGAGCCGGGAGACGACGTCGAAGATCACCGGAAACCCGATGCCTCCCACGATGATCAGCCCGCAGATCACGAGATTGATCGGCACACTGCCGGCCTGCGGCATCAGATTCTGGTCGTGAAGCGCGAAGCCGGCGTTGCAGAAGGCGGACACGGAGTGGAAGAGCGACGCCCAAAGCACCTCGCGGGCGGGCGCCGTGCCCCAGGAGGCCCAGCAGAGCCCGACGAAGCCGATCACCTCGGCCAGGAGCACCGTCGCCAGGAGCGCGACCGTTACCCACCGCAGGTCGCGGCCCGACTTGATGCCGAGTGTGTCGGCGATCACCGCCCGCTGGCGGAGCGTGGCCTGACCGCCGGCCTGGAAGGTGATCAGCGTGGTGATCGTCATGATGCCCAGCCCGCCCAACTGGATCAGGAGCAGGATCAGGCTCTGGCCGAGCGGCGAAAAGTCGTTCAACGTCGAGCGGACCGTAAGCCCCGTCACGCAGCAGGCGCTCGTGGCCGTAAACACACCATCAACGAGCGACACCGGCGGGCGGCCCGGCTGGCGGCAGGCAGGGAGCGTGAGTGCGAAACCGCCGAGCAGGATCGTGAACACGTAGGCCGCGAACGACACCCGGGCGGGATAGCTGACGAGCGATCCGGTGAACTGGGGCATCAGTGCCGGCGAAGGGTGGGAGCCCGCAGCCGACCGCAACCCGCTCCGCGCGGGCAGGCGGCTTCAGCCGCACCGACATCCCGGGAACGTTCCGAAGATGGTAATTCGGGCCGATCGTGACGGACAATCGGGGGGCGAATCAGCCCGGATTTTCGGCATCTTTTCACGCGCGGGCGAAATGTTTGACTCGCGCGAGTGCGGACCCATAATGACGATGTCACGTTCGTCACGCGTCAGCCCGCCACGGTTCCCCAGCCGTCCCATCCGCGGGCCTGAAGACCCAGGGCTCCGGGGCCGTCCCGCCGGCCTGATGGGTGAAGTTCACTTTTGAGACAAGGAGTCATTCGTTCCCGATGGCACGGATTCGCAACGTTTTTGAGATCATCGAACTCTACGGCCACGACGAAAATTTCGAGCCGCAAACCACGTCCGAGTTCATCCCCACCCACGCTCCAGCCGGATCGAAGCAGAAGATCGACGTGCTCGCCGAGCGGATCCAGCGGGGAATGCCGCTCTGGCACCCGGAGGATTCGACGGAGTCGTCCGACGCCCTGCTGGCCAGCAGCAGCGTCTGAGCTTCCTGCAAGATCGCCTTCAAAGGGGAACGGCGAGGCGAGGGGGTCGGCGAACGCTCGAGGAGCATTGGGCCGCTTCGGCCCACCGCGACGAGACTTTTGCCGCCCCCGAGCCGGCGATGAACCTGAGCCGGTGTGTCTAAAGCGCTCTTACCGCCCTTCGCGGCCTCGGCCGCGGAGGGCGGTTTCGATTTCACGCTTGGCCGATGCGGCCTTGAGCTTCTCCCGCTTGTCGTGGGCCTTGCGGCCGCGGCCGATGCCGAGCAGCAGCTTCACGCGGCCGTTCTTGAAATACATCTTCAGGGGCACGAGCGTGAGCCCCTTTTCGAAGGCCTGTCCGGCGAACTTGCTGATCTCCCGACGGTGGAGCAGGAGTTTGCGGGGCCGCTTCGGCTGATGGTTGAGCCGGTTGGCCTTCTCGTATTCCGGAATGTCGCAGCCGATCAGCCAGACCTCGTTTCCGTCGATCCGGCCATAGGCCTCGTCGAGCGACATCCGCCCCCCGCGCAGGCTCTTCACCTCGCTGCCGACCAGCGCGATCCCGCACTCGAGCGTGTCGATGATCTCGTATTCGTGGCGAGCCTTGCGGTTCTCGGCCACGACCCGCTCGGCGGGCTTCTCATCGCCCTTCTTGGCGGCGGGCTTCTTGCCGGCTGACTGGGTTGGTTTGGGAGCGGCCACGGGACTCGACCGGCGGTTGGGCGGGGACGAAACGACACATTACACTTTACGGGCTTGGCCGGTCTGCCGCGTCCCTCCCCCTGCCGTTCGCCCACCCGCGGACTTCCACACCATGCACCTCCGCCCGACGACGCTTCCGACGATCATCTGCCCCGCCCTGCTCTGGATCGCCGCGTCAGCCGCCGCGTCCCCCGGATTCGTGCCCGGCGACGCCCGGCCGCAGGGGGACGGGCCCGCGATCCAGGTGCCCGGAGGCTGGATGGTGCCATATGCCGAGACGATCCCGGGCACCGACGTGACGTTCCAAATGGTGCCGGTGCCCGGCGGCCGCTTCCGGATGGGCTCGCCCGACGCCGAGGCCGGCCGCACGGGCGACGAGGGGCCGTCGTTCGAGGTCGAGGTCGCCCCGCTCTGGATCGGACGCTGCGAGGTCAGCTGGGCCGAGTACAAGCGATACATGGCCGCCTGCGATCTGATCATCGCCCTTCAGTCGTCGGGGGCGCGGACGGTTGAACCCGGCAAGGAAGCCGACGCCGTGACGGCGCCGTCGAATCTCTACGACCCCACGACGACGTTCACCAACGGCGAGGATCCCGCTCAGCCGGCCGTGACGATGACGCCCTTCGCGGCCCGCCAATACACGAAGTGGCTGAGCGGCCTGACGGGCCGGTTTTATCGGCTCCCGTCGGAGTCGGAGTGGGAATACGCCTGCCGCGCCGGCACGGCTACGCCCTGGCACTCGGGCGGCGATGCGGCGTCGCTGGACGAGGTGGCCTGGTTCGCCGACACCTCCGACGACACGACCCACCCGGTCGGCACCAAGCAGCCCAATGCATGGGGGCTGCACGACATGCACGGCAACGTCGCCGAGTGGGTGATCGACGAGCTCGTGGCCGGGGGCTACGCCCGCCAAGCGGCACTGCCCCAGCCCGTGGCGGCGGCCGATGCCATCACCTGGCCCGCCAGGCTCTACCCGCGGGTGCTTCGCGGCGGCGCGTATTACGACGAGCCGACCGAGTGCCGCAGCGCCGCCCGCCGCGGGTCACGAGATGCCGGCGGCACGGCCGACGATCCCGACTGGAAGGAC
>JBILVW010000091.1:0-8954 GCA_044370205.1 Pirellulales bacterium
GATGTCATGCGCCGGTTCTCAACGAGAAAAAACCGAAAAAATTCGGGAATTTCTCTTGACAGTTTTCCGGCGCATCCTTCACAACGTGCACATCGTCGTGCGGGAACCATGAGCAATCGCGGTTTTTCGCACGCTGATGACGTCGTTCGATCCCGTCGTGTGAGCGCCCCTGGGATCGAACGTGAGCCTTGTTTCCGGGTGCTCGTTTGGAAGGAGCCAGATCCATGGCCAAGAAGAAGAAGAAGGCTGCCAAGAAGGTCGCCAAGAAGAAGAAGGGCCACGGCTGAGGCATCCGTTGAGCCGCCCGGCAACGGGTAGCTCGACACAGCCTCGGTGGAAGAGGCTCGCGGCTTTGGTCGCGACCGCTTCCGCCAGCGGGGGCTCTTCGGAGTTCCCATGGTCCTTGGTCTCCGTCTCGGCCGTTTCCGCAGGGTGACCCGCGGCCGGCGAAGTCGGGGAGTCAGCGTTCAGACGAGAAAGGCCGGCCCGGGCCCTTGGGCGCCCGGGCCGGCCTGATTTTTTGGCGGGTACTATCTCGGGATGGAAGCACAGCCCCCTGCCGGCCCGGGACGTTTTCTGCTCGTCGCCTGTCGGGGCGGAGCGGAGGCGGAACTGGTCCGCCGCCAAGAGGCAGTCCTGCCGCAGGTTCGCAAGGGGGCATGGCGGCGCGGGGTCGTGACCTTTCGGCTCGATCCACCGGGCCAGCCGCCGTTCGATCCGCCCCCCGATTTTTTTCCCGACCTCGTCTTCGCCCGGGCCTGCATCTGTTCGCTCGGGCAGGTCGCCGGTGCCGAGGATGCGGCGCGGGCGCAGGCCGCTATCGCGCTGGCTGGTGCGGGACCATGGCAGAACGTGCACGTCTGGCTGCGGGATCCCAAGGTGGCCGCAGACGTCGATCGTATCCGCAGCCTGCTCCTGGCTGCCGCAGGCACGACGGCCGGGTCGCCCGTCGCCGCACCGGGCGACCGCGTGCTCGACTGCGTGATCGATTCGCCCGAGCGGTGGTGGGTCGGCTGGCACCGCGCGGCGACGCCACCGAGCACCTGGCCCGGCGGGCTCTATCCTGGCGTGCTTTCGCCGACGGCCGTGAGCCGCGCCTGGCTCAAGCTCGACGAGGCGATCGCCACCTTCGGCGTGCCGCTCGAGCCCGGGCAGCGGGCGGTCGAACTCGGCGCGGCTCCGGGGGGCGCGAGCCAGCGATTGCTCGAGGCGGGGCTCGACGTCGTGGGAATCGATCCGGCTCTGGTCGACCCGGTGGTTGCCGCGCACCCGCGATTCGTGCAGTGGCGCAAGCGGGCCCGCGACGTGAAGTTGCGGGAGTTTCGCGGCTTCGACTGGATCGTCTGCGACATGAACATTGATCCCGTGAGCACGATGGAGTCGCTGGGCCGGATCGCCACGGCCCCGGGCATTCGGCTGCGGGGCATCATCGCCACGCTCAAGCTGCCGGAGTGGTCACGGGCCGCCGCGGTTCCCGAATGGCTCGCCGCCTTTCGCGCGTGGGGTTTCCGGCCACGGGCTCGACAGCTCTCGACCGGCGGCCGCGAACTCTGCGTCACCGCCACTCGGTCCCCGGGGGCGTGAGGCTGCCCGTCGTGAAGGTTTTTCGGCCGGCTGGAGTGTCGATCACGAGCCCGCCATCGGAAGCAATGCCACGGCAGACGCCGCGGTGGCTCTCAGTGCCCACGTGGATCGTCACGTCGCGGCCGTCGAGGCTGCACAGTGGCCGGTAGCGGCGCTCGAGTTCGGTCGGGTCGGCGTCGATGGCCCGCACGAGGTCGAGCAGTCGTGGCAGCAGGGCGGCCAGAAGTCGCGTGCGGTCGATGCTCCGGCCCGTGAGATCGGGCAGCGTCACGAGCCGGTCGCGGAGTGCTTCCGGCGCCTGCGCTGCCGCGCCGGCCGTGTTGACGCCGATGCCGAAAATGCCGCGGCCGGAGGCATCGGCCTCGACGATGATGCCCGCCAGCTTGCGGCCTGCCACCTCGAGGTCGTTCGGCCATTTGATCCGCACATCGAGCGTGGGCTCGAGGCCGCGGAGCGCTTCCCCGAGGGCGACGCCGCAGGCGAGCGACCAGGTCGGCCGCGGCGGGCCGTCGATCACGACGCTCGCTGCGAGGCTCCCGTCGGCCTGCCACCAGCCGGCCCCGCGGCGGCCGCGGCCGCTGGTCTGCCGGTCGGCGACCACGAGGGCCGGCAGCGGATGCTCGCGGTCGGCCGCCACCCGCCGCGCCTCATCCATCGTCGATTCGGCCTCCGCCAGATGCACGACGCGCTCAAAGCCCACCGCCGCCAAAACGGCGACATCGAGAGGCTCGGGGCCCGAGGCAACTTGCGGCGACGAGGCAGACATCAGTTGCGGATCTCCTCGCTTCCCGCCATGTATCGAGCTGATTATCGAGCTGACTGTGGTAAGCCGGCCGGGGGTCGCGCGCAGCCGCCGGTGAATTTTGACTGCCAGAGTTGGCGCACCACCTCAGTTGAGCATGCGTCGTCAAAATCCGCCGGCGGCGAGCACGTGCCCCTGGCCGGCGGTTTGGGCGAGTTGAGTCGAGATCCCCGCAGTCAGCCGCCGCGCCACGATCTTGACCCTGCCCGACGCGGCGCGGTACCCCCCGCCACTCGGTTTTTCGTGCGGCGGTCTGCGCCGCCGCAATGTCCCCGTCCCAACCGCCGTCGGCTTCCCGTCTGGGGCCACGGAGCGTGCGTACCATGCGGTCTTTTCTCCTGTCGCTCGTCGCATCCAGCACGGCCCTCGCCGTGCTGTCGCCGGTGGCAGGCCAGACCGTGTCGCTGCCGCCGCCGGCCGCCTCGTCGCTCGACCGCATCGCCCAGGCGCCCCCTCCGGGCGTGTCGTTGCCGCCGCCGCCCGGCACCTGGGACCCCTACGCCTCACAGGCGCCGCAGCTCTTTCCAGCCAATGCGGCTCCCCCATCGACCTGGGCCCCGTCGGCGATCAGCGGCCAGCCCGGCTACCCCGGGTACTCTCCGGCCGCGCCGTCGATCATGCCCACGCAGGGCACAGGCCAGCTCGCCTCGCCATATCCGCCGCCTCAGCAGGGGCCGACAGCGTTCCAGCAGTCCTATGCCCAGACGATGCACGTCTACCAGGGCGCCCGCGGCAGCTGGGCCTATCTCTTCGGCGACGGCGACGGCACGAGCGTCGGCGTCAACGAGCTCGACACGACCGCCACCTTCGCCCTGCCGTTCTTCCACAACTCGCCGGCGAACCTCAATCACGCGCCGCTGTTGATCACGCCCGGGTTCGGCCTGCAGCTCTGGGACGGCCCGCAGACCACGGCCACCATGCTCGCCGATCTGCCCCCCAACACCTACGACGTATTCATCGACGCCGCCTGGAACCCGCAGTTCACGCCGCTGTTCGGGGCCGAGCTCGGCATTCGCACCGGCATCTACACCAATTGGAACGTGTTCGTCACCGACAGCTGGCGCATCATGGGCCGCGCCATCGGCACGCTGCAGCTGACGCCCACGATGCAGGGCAAGGCGGGCATCGTCTACATCGACCGCAACGACATCAAGCTGCTGCCGGCCGTGGGCCTCACGTGGACTCCCAGTGCCGACGCCCGATACGACTTCTTTTTCCCGGCCCCGAAGCTGGCTCGGAGGTTCGCCACCGGGCCCAAACGGTCATGGTGGGGCTATCTCTACGGCGAGTACGGCGGCGGTGCCTGGACCTTCCGTCGCGACAATGGCGACATTTCCCCCTTCGACTACAACGACATTCGCATCGCGCTCGGCGTGGAGGGTGTGCCGAACACGCGGACCGGGCTCACGGGCAGCTTCGAGGTGGGCTACGTATTCGCCCGGCAGCTGTTCTTCGTGGTGGGCCAGCCGCGGCGGCAGGATCTTGACGACACGCTCATGCTGCGGCTCGGGCTCGGCTATTGAGGCCCGGCATGCCGTGCGGGCCGGCGTCCGGCGGCCCGCATGCGGTGTCGATGCTGCGGGTCACTCGCAGTTGTCGCAGCGGCCCTTGAGCAGCACCTCGGTCACGCGGCCGATGCCCCGCGAGTTGTTCGGAGACTTCGCCTTGACCTTGGCCTTGGCGGCCGTTCCGGGCTTCGGTGTGATCGCCACGTTCACGTCGTCGAGACACGACACCTCGCCGCAGGTGGTGCAGAGAAAATGGGGATGATCCTGCCCATGGCCGCTCTCCCGACGAAGCTCGAACCGCCACACGTGGTCGCCCAGTTCGACCCGCGACACGATCCGTGCCTCCGTGAGCTCGGTGAGGTTGCGGTAGATCGTGGCCCGGTCGAAGCCGCGGTTGGTCAAAGAGTCCGACACTTCCGCGTGGGTTTTCGGGCCCGTCGCTTCCATGAGGTGCGCGAGTACCGCCAGCCGTGCGGCCGTGCACCGCAGGCCCGCCTCGCGGAGGCGGGCCTTGGCGGCGTCAAGCGGCTGATCAGGCTTCATGTTCACGGACCGATTGTACCAGCCCCCTGCGGCCTCACGGCACCGGCACGGCCGCGAGCAGTTCGACGATCGCCGTCATGAATGCCGGCAGATCGCCCGGCTTGCGGCTCGACACGAAATGCCGATCGACGACCACCTGCGTGTCCTCCCAGATGGCACCGGCGTTCATCAGGTCGTCTTTGATCCCCGGGCTGCCGGTCACCCTCACGCCGCGATAGACACCCGCCGAGATCGCAATCCAGCCGCCGTGGCAGATCGCCGCCACGAGCTTGCCATGGGCCGCGAACTCACGGACGAGATCGAGCACCTTCTCGTCGCGGCGGAGCTTGTCGGGCATCCAGCCGCCGGGCAGCAGAATGCCATGGAAGTCGGCGGTCTCCATGTCGCCGATCGCCGCATCGCTCGTGCAGGGATAGCCATGCTTGCCGGCATAGGTGCGGCCCTGCATCGAGCCGGCGACGGTGACATGGCCGCCGGCCTCTTCGAGTCGTAGCTTCGGGTACCAGAGTTCGAGATCCTCGTAGTCGTCGCCCACCAGGGCGAGGATGCGAATGCCGTCGAGCGGACGAGAACCGATGAAAGGGGTCATGGCGGGAAGCTCCTGGGGCAGTGAGGGTACTGGGGGCGAGGGAACGGGGGTCCAAGGGCGGCGTCCGAATTTCCAAGCCGCCCGGCCTGCCGGTGCGGATCCTGCGGCACGAATTGTCGCAGGCATGGTGCCTCGGGGCGAATATCGTCAGAAGCTCCCCTGGAGAGGGGTGTTCGGTAATCGGTCCCGCGAACACCCCAGGCTCCCCCGAGGGCCGTTTTTGATGGTGATTTCGTCGTTCGCCCCGACGACCCTTGACGCCCCCAAGCGGCTGGCTACATTCACGCCCCGGCCCATAGGAAGGGGTCCGGCACCGGCCGGCCACCATATCTTGCGATAGCTCGCAGACGGAACTGCTTTCTCGACTTCGCGTTTGAATCCCGGTCCCGTGCGGCAGAACGTTTGATCGTCAGCCGCCCGGCGGCCCGATAAGACTTGAGCGAATGCTATACGCCAGTATACTTTGATGGTCGGCCCGCGCCGCCCGGGGATCCAGCTACAGGCCTTTGTCAGCCCAACTCAGCAAGGAGCACAGAAGATGGCGAATTTCGAAACCTCCGCGACGCTCGCCGGCACCCATGGTGCCGGAGCCGACACCTCCCGAGCGACGGCTCCCCAGACCCCGCGGAACGCCCTCGAAATTCGCCCAACTTTCTGCCCCACTGACGTCGAGAGCCCGTTCGACACCACCGAATGGGAACTCCGAACCGCCGCCATCAAGGGAGAAGACGGCAAGGTGCTCTTCGAGCAGCCGGCCTGCGAGATTCCCGCGGCCTGGAGCCAGCTCGCCACGAACGTCGTCGTCAGCAAATATTTCTACGGCGAGATCCACACGCCGGAGCGGGAGCACTCGGTGAAGCAGCTCGTGCACCGCGTGGCTCGCACGATCGCCGACTGGGGCATCAAAGATGGCTATTTCAAGTCGAAGCAGGATGGCGAGAACTTCTATCGCGACCTGGCTTGGCTCTGCGTCCACCAGCACGGCGCCTTCAATTCGCCCGTGTGGTTCAACGTCGGCCTCTTCAATCAATATGGCGTGAAGGGCGCACCCTGTAACTGGCGGTGGGACGAGGCCAAGCGGGACGTCGTGATGCCCGACAATCCCTACGAGTATCCGCAGGGCAGTGCCTGCTTCATCCAGAGCGTCAAGGACACGATGGAAGACATCATGGATCTCGCCCGCAGCGAGGCCATGCTCTTCAAGTTCGGCTCCGGCACCGGCACCGATCTCTCCACCCTCCGCAGCCAGCGGGAGAAGCTCGCCGGCGGCGGCAAGCCGTCGGGCCCGCTCTCCTTCATGAGGGTCTACGACCAGGTCGCGGCCGTGGTGAAGAGCGGCGGCAAGACCCGCCGCGCCGCCAAGATGCAGTCACTCAAGGTCTTCCATCCAGACATCATGGAATTCATCGAGTGCAAGAGCAAGGAAGAGAAGAAGGCGCGGATTCTCATCGAGAAGGGGGGCTACGACTCCAACTTCAATGGCGAGGCCTACAGCTCGATCCTGTTCCAGAACGCCAACCTTTCCGTGCGGCTCACCGACGACTTCATGGAGGCCTTCGATCGCGACGACACCTGGACCACCCGCTGGGTGACCGACTCGACGAAGGCCGGCCCGAGCTATAAGGCTCGCGAGGTGATGCACCGCATGGCCGAGTGCGCCTGGCAGTGCGGCGACCCGGGCGTGCAGTACGACACCACGATCAACCGCTGGCACACCTGCCCGAATTCGGGCCGGATCAACGCGTCGAACCCGTGCTCCGAATACATGTTCTTGGACGATACGGCCTGCAACCTCGCCAGCATCAACCTGATGAAGTTCCGCAAGCCCGACGGCGCCTTCGACGTCGAGCGGTTCGCCACGGCCTGCCGGATCTTCTTCATCGCCCAGGAGATCCTCGTCGATCACGCGAGCTATCCGACGGCGAAGATCGCCCGCAACAGCCACATGTTCCGGCCGCTGGGGCTCGGCTACTCGAACCTCGGCAGCCTGCTCATGGCCGACGGTCTGGCCTATGACAGCGATGAGGGCCGCGGCCTGTGCGGCGCGCTGACGGCGATCCTGCACGGCACCGCCAACCGGACGAGCGCCGAGATGGCCGGTGCGGTGGGCCCGTTCGATGGGTTTGCCATCAACCGCGAGCCGATGCTGAACGTGATGCAGATGCACCGCGATGCGGTGGAGAAGATCCATCCGTCCTGCCCGACCTATCTGCACGACGCGGCCCGGAAGATCTGGGACGACGTGCTCGCCGGCGGCCGGCGGCATGGCTACCGCAACGCCCAGGCCACGGTGCTCGCGCCGACCGGAACGATCAGCTTCCTGATGGATTGCGACACGACTGGCATCGAGCCCGACATCGCGCTGGTGAAGTACAAGCAGCTTGCCGGCGGTGGCATGCTCAAGATCGTCAACCAGACCGTGCCGCTGGCGCTGCGGACGCTGGGGTATGACGAGCCGACGGTGGAGGGCGTGCTCTCCTTCATCGACAAGAGCGACACGATCGAGGGAGCGCCGGGCCTCAAGGAACAGCATCTGGCGGTCTTCGACTGTGCCTTCAAGCCACGGCTCGGCAAGCGGAGCATCGCCTGGGAGGCGCATGTGAAGATGATGGCGGCCGCCCAGCCGTTCATCTCGGGTGCCATCTCCAAGACCGTGAACATGCCGCGGGAAACAACGCCCGACGACATTGCCGGCGCCTACATGGAGGGCTGGCGGATGGGCCTGAAGGCGCTGGCCATCTACCGCGACGGCTCGAAGGAGAGTCAGCCGCTCAACACGGGCACGGAGAGCGACAAGGCGGCGGCCAAGGTCACGGCAGCGCCGCGACGGGAGCGGCTCCCCGACACCCGCCGGAGCGTGACGCACAAGTTCAACGTGGGCGGCCACGAGGGCTACATCACCGTCGGCCTCTACGACGACGGCCGGCCGGGCGAGCTGTTCATCACGATGGCGAAGGAAGGCAGCACGATTGGCGGCCTGATGGACGCCTTTGGCACGGCCGTGTCGATGAGCCTGCAATACGGCGTGCCGCTCGAGGTGTATGTGAAGAAGTTCTCGCATACCCGGTTCGAGCCGTGGGGCTACACGAAGAATCCTGACATCCCGGTGGCAAAGAGCCTCGTGGACTATCTCTTCAGGTGGATGGGCACCGAGTTCATCCCGGGCTATCGTGAGGCCAATCGGCCGGGCGGCTATGGTGGTGAGAGCAGCGGCGGGGAGGCCGCTGCCGGGAGCGACACGGAAACAGAGCGCAAGCCCGCCGCCACGACGGCGAGCGGGCTGGCTGATGGGCAAGGAAAGGCCCGGGCGAATGGCGAGGTGACGGGCAGCCGCGGGAAGCATCCGGCGGGTGGCAATGGGCAGGCCGGCGGAACGGCGACGAAGATCGCCGCCGCCAAGCCGGCGACGGCGACGCTCCTGGAGCGGGCTGGGCTCAAGATGGCGGTCGATCCGACGGCAAGTCCTGCCGACCGTCAGACCCAGTTCGCGAAGTTTCAGATCGACGCCCCGGCCTGTGACAACTGCGGCTCGATCACCGTTCGCAACGGCAACTGCTATCTCTGCCACAACTGTGGCAACAGCATGGGGTGTTCGTGAGCGGCTGTAACGATTGTAGGACGGTGAGGCAAAAGTCATGGAGGCGGAGCAGGGTCGCGGTCGAAGCTACGGGCATCGACATTCGACCTGTCGCCGCGTTCCGTCGGAGGTGCCAAACCCTTTGCGATGATCCGGATCCCCTGAAAGCCCGCTGCCTCGTGCAGCCAGCCCGGTCCGCATCATTCTCGCAGTGATCTACCCCGTTCGCAGGCGGTCGACAGGTTCGATTTACGGCTGGGCCGCGATGGTGAGAGCCATCGCGGCCCTGCTCTTTTTTAGGGCGTGGGGCGGGGTTGCCCCAGCGGTGCCACCGGACGTTCGCTACGGGCA
>JBILVW010000092.1:0-8895 GCA_044370205.1 Pirellulales bacterium
CTTACACTCCTCCGGCTTCAGACCGTCATTCCTCAGGACCGATCCATGGCCCTCCGCCTCGCCTTCAGTTCCAACGCCTATCTCGACGTGCCGGTGGAGGAGGCGATCGCCCGGATCGCGGGCTTCGGCTACCACGGCATCGAGCTCTTGGCCGACGTGCCGCATGCCTGGCCGGCCGGCCTGCTCGGCGTGCAGAAGGACTCGATCCGGCGGGCCCTCGCCGGCAGCGGCCTGGCGATCTCGAACATCAACGCGTTCATGATGAACGCCGTCGCCGATCCGCGGCAGCCCTACTGGCACCCGGGCTGGACCGACCCCGACCCTCATTACCGGGCCATCCGCCGCGAGCATACGAAGCGGGCGTTGCGGCTGGCGGCGGAACTCGGGGCTCCGGCGATCTCGACGGAGCCCGGCGGCGAGATCCAGCCGGGGCAGACCCGCGAGCAGGCCACCGACATCTTCTATGAGGAGATCATGCCTGTGCTCGACGTGGCCGCGGCGGTGGGCGTGACGCTTCTCATCGAGCCGGAGCCTGGGCTGCTGATCGAAAAGTTCGGGCAGTATCTCGAGTTCGCCGACCGCGTGAAGCATCCGTCGCTCGGGCTCAACTTCGACATCGGCCATGCCTACTGCGTGGGCGAGGATCCGGCCGAGTGGGTGCCGCGGATGAAGGCCCACACGCGGCACTACCACTTCGAGGACATCGCGGCCACGCGGGTGCACCACCACCTCGTGCCCGGTGAGGGAGCGATCGATTTTGGCGGCGTGTTCCGGGCGATCGCCACCCACACGCCCGACCTCTGGGTGACGGTCGAGCTCTATCCCTATCGCGACCGTCCCGATGACGCCGCCCGCGCCGCGCGGGCCCACCTGCTCACCTGTGCCGCGAACGTCGGTGTGGAGCTGGCCTGACATGCTCGCCTGGCTGCGACTCCTGCGGCTGCCCAACCACGCGACGGCCGTGGCCGACGTGCTCGCCGGCTATCTCGTCGTCGCAGGCCTGCCGACGCTCGAGTGGCCGCCGGCCGCCTGCTGGCTGGCGATCATCGCGAGCCTCTGTTTCTATGCGGCCGGCATGGTGCTCAACGACGTCTGCGACGTGGAGCTCGACCGTGTGGAGCGGCCCGAGCGGCCGCTGCCGAGCGGCGCGATCGGCCTCCGGCAGGCGGCACTCGCCGGCAGTGCATTGCTCGCCGCCGGATCAGCCGCGGCGTGCGCGACGGCGATCGTGGCCCGCTCGCCGTGGCCTGCGCTCGTGGGTGCCGGGCTCACCGCTGCCGTGTGGCTCTACGACCGCCATGCGAAGCCCACGCCTCTCGGCCCGGTCGTGATGGGCGCGTGCCGCGGTCTCAACTGGCTGCTCGGCATGACGGCGGCCGGCGGCGTCTCTGGACCGCTCGGTGCGCCGCTGTGGACGATCCCGCTCGGCATGGCCGTGTACGTCGCGGGGCTCACGCTCTACGCCCGCGACGAGGCGGGCCGCAGCCGCGCCGTCACGCTGCTCGGTGGGCTCGCCCTCATGGGGCTTGGCCTCGCGATCGCCTCGCGGTTCATCTGGCCCGCGGTCGAGGCCGGGGCGAACCTCCCCGGCTCGCCCCTCCCCGCGTCGAACTGGCTGCTGCTCTGGGGCATCCTCGGCGCGTCGATCCTGCTGCGGGGCCTGCTCGGCGTGCTCGACCCTTCGCCGGCCCGCGTGCGGGCGGCCGTGGGCAATGCGATCATGTCGATCATCACGCTCGACGCCGTGCTCGTGCTCGCGTTCTGCGGCGAGCGGTGGGCAATCGTGGTGCTCATGCTGCTGCCGTTGTTCCTGTTTGGCCGGCGGCTCGTGCCCCCCACCTGACACGGCAGCCCCTGACGGAGCCTTTGGCCATGCGGCTCGGGTTTAGCACGAACAGCATCGGCGACGTCGATCCGCTCGAAGCCCTGCCGCTGCTCGCCGAGCTTGGCTACACGTCGCTGGCCCTCACGCTCGATCGGCACACGATCGATCCCTTTGCCGCCGACCTGCCAGAGCAGATCGACCGCTGGCAGAAGGCCCTCGCGGCCCATGGCATGCGATACGTGATCGAGACGGGGGCCCGGCATCTGCTCGACCCGCGGGTGAAGCACGAGCCCACGTTCGTCACGGCCGATCCCGTTGCCCGCGGCCGTCGCGTGGAGTTCACGCGACGGGCGATCGATATCGCCGCCGAGCTCGGGGCCGACTGTGTCTCGATGTGGGCGGGCGTGGTGCGGGACGCCGCGCCGGGGGACGTGGTCTGGGAACGCCTGTCTGGTGCGATGGGCCCTGTCATCGATCAGGCCGCGAAGCGGGGTGTGGTGATCGGCTTCGAGCCGGAGCCCGGCATGTTCATCGACACACTCGACCGCTACGGCCTGCTCTGCGACCGACTCGGCCGGCCGGAATCGTTGCGGCTCACCGTCGATCTCGGCCATCTCGAGTGCATGGGAGAGCGGCCACTCGCCGTGCGGCTGGCGGCCTATGGCAAGGAGATCGTCAACGTGCACGTTGACGACATGCTCGCCTGCCGCCACGAGCATCTGCCGCTGGGGCAGGGGGATGTCGATTTCCCGCCGCTCATCGCCGCCCTCGCGGCGGCCGGCTACACCGGCGGCCTCCACGTCGAGTTGCCGCGGCAGGCTCACCGCTGGCTCGACACCGCCCGCGAATCGGCCCGGTTCGCACGGTCATGGCTTGCGGCTCCTCCGGCGGCTGATTGCCGACGGTGAAAAATCTCAATTCATCGGCGCAAAGTTTCATGGTCGCCGGGGGTCGGGAATGCAAGACTCGAACCCCAGCGGTTCGAGATTCTCTAGTCCTCGGCGGCGCATGATCCATGACGCATCCTCGATTCACCGCGTTGATCGTGTCCGTGTCGGTCTTCGGCGCGAGCGTCGCGGTGCGGGTTTCGGCCCGTGACGCCTCCGGCGACGCCCTTCCCACGGCCGCGGGCAACACTCAGTCCCTGGCCCAGCGCGAGGAAGCCGGACCGCGGCGGTCAAGCACGTCGGCCGACGGCCTCTCCGCCCTGGAGGCCGCGAAGGCGATGTCGGTGCCCCCCGGCTTCTCGGTGAAACTGCTTGCGGCCGAGCCCGACGTTCGACAGCCGATCGGGATGTGCTTCGACGACCGCGGCCGGCTGTGGGTGGCCGAGTGCTACGCATATCCGCACAAGGTCGCCGCCGCCGACGCCAAGGACCGCATCCTCATCTTCGAGGACACCGACGGCGACCATGTCCTCGACTCGCGAAAGGTCTTCGTCGAAGGGTTGAACCTCCTGAGCGGGCTGGCGGTCGGCTTCGGCGGCGTGTGGGCGGGCGCGGCGCCCGACTTCATGTTCATCCCCGATGCCGACGGCGACGACGTGCCCGACGGCGAGCCGCGGATTCTGCTCGACGGCTGGGGCGCGCAGGACACGCACGAGACACTCAACTCCTTCATCTGGGGCCCCGACGGCTGGCTCTACGGCTGCCATGGTGTCTTCACGCACTCCGCCGTCGGCACACCGGGTATGCCCGAGGCCGACCGCGTGAAGATCAATGCGGGCATTTGGCGGTATCACCCGGTGCGGCACGAGTTCGAGGTCTTCTCCGAGGGCACGAGCAACCCTTGGGGTGTCGACTTCAACGACCTCGGCCACGCCTTCCAGACCGCCTGCGTGATCCCGCACCTCTACCACGTGATTCCGGGGGCGCGGTACGAGCGCCAGGCCGGCCGCCACTTCAATCCCTACACGTTCGACGACATCAAGACGATCGCCCGTCACCGTCACTGGGTCGGCAACCAATGGCACGACGCCGACCCCGCGGGCAGTGATGCCGTCGGCGGCGGTCACGCCCACTCGGGCGCCTGCATTTACCTCGGCGGTTCGTGGCCCGAGCAGCATCGCGGCAAGCTCTTCATGAACAACATCCACGGGGCCCGGCTCAACGAGGATCGGCTCACCTCCTCGGGCTCGGGCTACGTCGGCGACGGCGAGCCCGACTTTCTTTTCGCCAACGACTCCTGGTCGCAGTTCATTTCGCTCCAGGTCGGGCCCGACGGCCAAATGGTGCTGATCGACTGGTACGACCGGACACAGTGCCATCAGCAGCGCGACGCCGTCGACCGTGGCAACGGTCGAGTCTTCAAGGTGATCCACGGGGAGGCGTCTCCGGTGCGGGTGGACCTCGCCCGCGAGAGCGATGCGTCGCTCGTCGACCTGCTCGGCCACGACAACGACTGGTTCGTGCGGCACGCCCGCCGTCTCCTGCAGGAGCGGGCCGCGGCCGGCCGGCTCGCGGCCGACACGCCGGGACTGCTCGAAAAGAAACTCGCCGCCGCCACGACCGCCCCGAAGCGGCTGCGGGTGATCTGGACGATGCACGTTACGGGGCAGCTCGACGCGAAGCGTTTCATCTCGTTCCTCGGTGACGCCGATCCGGCCATCCGCGGGTGGGCGATCCAGCTCGCCGCCGAAGGCCGAAACGCGTCGCCGCAGCTGCTCGAGCGGTTCGCGGAACTCGCCAGTGACGATCCCTCGCCCATCGTCCGGCTCGCCCTCGCCGCGGCGTGCCAACGGATTCCGCCCGCGGACCGCCGGCCGATCTGTGCGGCGCTCATCCGGCATGCCGAGGATGCGGAGGACCACAACCTCCCGCTCATGAATTGGTATGCGATCGAGCCGCTCGTACCGCTCGACCCTGTCTGGGCCCTCGAGCTCGCGGCCGCGAGCCGGATCCCGACGGTGTCCTCGTTCATCGTCCGCCGCGTCGCCTTCGACGAGGCCGGTTATGAGCCGCTCATGGACCGTCTCGCCGTCGCCGACTCCGCCACGCGCACGTGGATGCTCGAGGAGATCATGGCGGCGATTGCCGCCCGCGGCCGCATGGCCGTCCCGCCGGCCTGGCAACGGGGCAGGGAATCGCTGCTTGCCGATCCAGACGAGCGGGTTCGCAGGCTCGCGCAGCTCGTGGCCACGAGGCTCGGCGACCCGCAGGTCGTGCCGCGGCTGCGGGCGATCGTCACCGACCCGGGTGTCGAAAGCGGCCAGCGGCGAGAGGCCCTCGCGGCGCTCGTCAGCGCGAAGGACGATCAGCTGCCGCCCGTGCTTCAGAAGTTGGTCGCCGACCCGGCCCTGCAAGCCGACGTGCTCGCAGCCCTTGCGGCCGTGCCTCACGACGACACCCCGGCCGCGGTCATCGATGGATATCAGGCGATGTCTCCCGCCGGGCGGCAGTCGGCGATCGCGACGCTCGTCTCGCGGCCGGCGTGGGCGATCGCGCTGCTCGACGCCGTCGCGGCGGGCAGGGTGCCACGCGGCGATCTGTCGGCGTTCACCGTCGGCAGGCTCGCGCACGCGGGCGACGAGAAGGTGCTCGCGAAGCTGGCGGCGGTCTGGGGTACGGTGCGGGCGACGCCCGCCAACCGGAACGCGGAATTCGCAAAGTGGCGGAATGAACTCGGTCCGGCCGCCATGAAGAGGGCCGACCTGGTGAACGGCCGCGTGACGTTCGCGAAGACCTGCGGTGGCTGCCACCAGCTGCACGGCGAGGGTGGGCGGATCGGGCCGGACATCACCGGATCGAACCGGGCCGACCTCGAATACCTCCTTGCGAACCTGCTCGACCCGAGCGGCATCGTCGGTCGCGACTACCAGACGACGATCGTGGTCACCGAGGACGGCCGCTCGATCGCGGGAATCGTGGTCGAGGAGACGCCCACGAGCGTCACCCTCCAGGCGCCCACCGAGCGGGTGGTCGTGCCGCTGGACGACATCGAGAGCCGCGTGCTCTCACCGCAGTCGCTCATGCCCGAGAACCAGCTCTCCCAGCTTTCGCCGGAGAACGCCCGCGACCTCGTCGCCTATCTGCGTCACCCGACGCAGGTGCCGCTGCCGGAGGAACGTTCGCCGCCGAACACGCCTTCCATTCCCGACCCCCGAGCCCCGCAATGACACCCCCCACCTCCCGCGAGCGAAAGATCCGCACCGCCATCGTCGGCCTCGGCTTCGGAGCCGAATTCATCCCGATCCACCAGCGGCATCCGCATGCGGAACTGGTTGCCATCTGCCAGCGGTCGAGGGACAAGCTCGACCAGGTGGGCTCGGCCTACGGGGTCGAGCGGCGGTACCAGTCGTATGCTGACGTGCTCGGGGACAAGGAGATCGACGCCGTCCACATCAACTCGCCGATCCCCGACCACGGCCCGATGTCGATCGCGGCCCTCGAGGCGGGCAAGCACGTGATGTGCACGGTGCCGATGGCGACGAGTGTCGAGCACTGCCGAAAGATCGTCGAGCTCTCCGCCAAGACGGGCCTCAAATACATGATGGCCGAGACGGTCGTGTACGCTCGCGAGTTTCTCTTCATCAAACAGATGGCCGATAAGGGCGAACTCGGCAGGATCCAGTTCGTGCAGGCGAGCCACCAGCAGGACATGGACGGCTGGCCGAACTACTGGCCGGGGCTGCCGCCGATGCACTACGCCACGCACTGTGTCGGCCCGTGCCTCGCGCTCGAGCGGAAAGATGCGGAAGAGGTGAGCTGCTTCGGCTCGGGGCGGATCCGTGACGAACTCATCCAGCACTACGGCTCGCCGTTCGCGATCGAGACCGCGCACGTGAAGCTCCTCGGCAGCGACGTCGTGGCCCGCGTCATCCGCTCGCTGTTCGACACCGCCCGGCAATATCGCGAGAGCTTCGACGTCTACGGTTCGAAGAAGAGCTTCGAATGGCAGCTCTGCGAAGGTGAAGAGCCGGTGCTCCATACGGCGAAGAAGCCGGAGCCGGAGATTCCCGAGCGGGTGCCCGTGCCGGACTTCGCACACCTGCTTCCCGAGCCGATTCAGCGGTTCACGACGGGGGGCGTCTATGATGCCGACGACCATCAGCACCTGTCGTTCACGCAGGGGGGCGGCCACGGCGGCAGCCACCCGCACCTCGTGCACGAGTTCGTGACGGCGCTCGTCGAGGGCCGCGACCCGTATCCCAACGCCAAGCAGAGCGCCAACTGGACCTGCACCGGCATCCTGGCCCACGAGTCGGCGATGAAGGGGGGCGCTATCATGAAATTGCCCGAATGGAGTCTTTCGTCATGAGACGCCTGCTGCTCGCGGCCCGCGGCATCGAAATGGTCTACACCGACCGGGTGGCGGATCTCGACCCGCAGGTGCTCGCCGCCTACGACGCGCTGGCGGTCTACGCCAACATCGACACGCTGCCGGCGGCCGGCGAAGCCGCCATCCTCGACTTCGTGCGAGGCGGCAAGGGCCGCGTCTTCTACGCGGCCTGAGGGCACGACCAGCGGACGTGGGGCCATCCCGGCTTCCACAACCTCGTCGAGCGGGGCATCCGCTTCGCAGCTGGCCGTGATCCCGCGGCGGCCGGGCCGTACGTGGGCCATCCGCAGATGACGAAACCTGCCGATGGCCTCGCGCCGTTCGAGTACCAGCCGGCCAATGTGGCCTTCTACTCGCCACCGGGCCACGATCCCGCCAAGCGGAACGAGCCGCTGGGGCAGATGCAGAAGCCGCTCACCCCGGAGGAGTCACAGAAGCACGCGATCACGCCCGAAGGGTTTCGAGTGGAGCTTTTTGCGAGCGAGCCGCTCCTGCAGGGCAAGCCGCTGGCGATGTGCTTCGGTGGCGATGGCGAGATCTACGTGGCCGAAAGCATCGATTACCCAAACGACCTCGTCGAGCCGGGGCAGGGGGAGGGCCGCGACCGGATCGTGAAGCTCACCGACACCGACGGCGACGGCAAGGCCGACGCGCGAAAGGTGCTCTTCGCCGGCTGGGGCACCGGCGACACGCATGCCGGCCCGAGCAATCTCACCTGGGGGCTCGACGGCTGGGTGTACGGCATCGTGGGCTACTCCGGGTTCGGCGGGAAGGTGGGGGACGAAGACCTGCGTTTCGGCGCCGGCTTCTACCGGTTCAAGCCCGACGGCTCGAAGCTCGAGTATCTCCGCAGCACCAACAACAACTCCTGGGGCTTCGGCTTCAGCGAGGAGGGGCTCGTGTTCGGCTCCACGGCCAACGGCAACCCGAGCGAGCACATGCCGCTCTCCAACCGCGTCTACGAGCGGGTGCGGGGCTGGAGCGCCACCACGCTGCGGGGCATCGCTGGCAGTCCGGAGATGGAACTGGCCCCACGGGTGACGGGCGACGGCACCGTGGCGATCCGGCAGGTGGATCATCACGGCCACTTCACCGCCGCCGCCGGACACCGGCTCTACGCCGCCCGTGCCTATCCGCGCGAATACTGGAACCGTACGGCGTTCGTCTGCGAGCCGACGGGCCACATCGTCGCCACGTTCGAACTCACGCCCCAGGGGGCCGGCTTCACCAGTCGCATGGGCTGGGATCTCGTCGCCAGCGAAGACGCCTCGCCCATCCGTCGGCCGGCGTGCGGATGAATGCCGTGAAGGCCCTGCCTCGCGATGCCGGCACGCTCACGAAACTCGCCGGCTCGACGCTGGCCGACGATCCAGCACCGCTCGTGCGTTTGGCGGTGCTCGAGGCACTCGGCGAATGGCCGGCGTCACCCGAGGCGGGCAGCCTCGTCACGAAAATGCTCGCCGACCCGCGCACGCTCGCCGACCCGATCCTCGCCGACGCGGCCACGAGTGCCGCGGCCGTGCAGGCGGCCAGCGTGTTGCCCGCGCTCGTGTCGGTGCATGCACCCGCCGTGAAGCCTTCGCCTGCACAACTTGCGCTCATCGAGCGCGTGGCGGAGCACGTGGCTCGCGGTGCAGACGGCGCCGCCGTGGCGGCGATCCTCGTACAGATTCCCGACGCGCCCCAGGCCGCTGCAGCTGCCGCCCTCTCCGGATTGGCCCGCGGCTGGCCCAAGGGCACGCCCGCGGTCTTAGGAGAGGACGCCGATCGTGCCCTTGTGAAGCTCGTGGAGT
>JBILVW010000093.1:0-8876 GCA_044370205.1 Pirellulales bacterium
CGCTGGCCAGCAAGGCCGGCGACACCGCTGGGGCAACCCCGCCCTGGATTTCTCTCCGGATGGGGTGTTTGCGGGGGCATTTTTGGGCAAGTAGCATTTGGAGCGTCGCAGTGCCTGTTTTCGTGCTGCCGTCTATCCGGCTGCGTGCGCCGTTTTTCGTGGCAGAGTTGTCTGTACCCCTTTCCTGAGGTGCCTTGTGCGTCGCTGGTTCCACTGCCTGCTGATCGGTGTGCTCACCTGCTCGCTGTCGGTCGATACGGCGAAGGCCTGCTGGTATCTCCGTCGGGCTCACGCGGCCTGCGGCTACTCGCAGCCAGCCTGTCCGCCGGTGGCGACGTGGCCGGGATGTCACGAGGTGGTGATTCGCGACTTCGACTGCTGTGGCGGCATGGCCGACGCGCCCGTCGTGATCGTCGACGGCTGGCATGATGACTCCTGCTGTGCCGATGGCGGCGAACCCGTCGTCGTGACCGAGTCGATCGTGCAGCCGCACGAGTCTGTCGTCGCCGTGGAGCCGACGCCGGCGACAGTGCCGACGCCCGCCGAGCCGATCGTCCAGCCGGAGCCAGCTCCCGAAACCGGTGTGGCAGCCGTCGCTCCAGCGGTGCCTGAACTGCAGCCGGCCGTCGACGCCAGGCCGGCCGTCGAGACAGTCGTGGCGCTCGAGCCTGCACCGGCTGAGCCAGCTGCCGAACCAGTGCCGGTGGAACCTGCACCGGAGCCGGCGGCCGTGCAGCCGTCCGCTTCTGAACCCGAACTGCCGGTGACACCACCGTCCGAGCCGGCGGAACCCGAAGCCACGCCCGAGCCTCAGCCCGCACCAGAAGCGGTCGCCGCCGAGCCCCCGGCTCCTCCGGCGGAACCGAATCTTTTCGAAGAGGTCGAGGCCGCGGCCGATGCGGCGATTCTCGCGCCGGCCGATCCCGACGCGAGTCAGCCCGCGGCTGACGCTGCCCTGCCAGCGACCGAGCCGCAGGCCGACAACCTGTTTGGCGAGCCGGCGCCGGCTACCGACCCGGCTGCGGAGCCGGCTCCTCCGGCGAGCGAGCCCGCCGCAGATGCGGTCGTGGAACCGGCTGCAGAGCCAGAATCCGATCCCGCCGCTGGTGCCGAGCCAGGCCCCGCCCCGGCCGCCGAGCCGCCTGCCGCCGAAGCAGCCGATCCCTTCAGTGATGCCTCCCGCGAGCCGGCCCGCCGCTGGGTCGACGACACCGGCAGCTATACGATCGTGGGCGTGCTTGTCGACGTGCGGGCCGAGGGTGTCGAGATTCGCAAGGCCAACGGCCGCACCGTGATCGTGCCGCTCGAACGGCTGAGCGAGCACGACCGGGGCTACGCCGCCGCCGCCGGGGCCCGGCTGGCTGCTGAGCGGGCGCCGGCGGCCCGCGAGACCGCCGGGCTGTAGCCGGTCACTTGTCGTCCAGGGCGGCCACGGTCTCGAAGGCCTTGCCTTCGAGCATCTCCAGCGACGCGCCGCCGCCGGTGGAGACATGGCTCACCTTCTCGGCGTAGCCCAGTTGCTCCACGGCCGCGGCCGAGTCGCCGCCACCGATGATCGTGATCGCACCCTTGGCCGTCGCCTCTGCAACCGCATCGGCCACGGCCTTCGTGCCGGCGTCGAACGGGGGCAGCTCGAACACGCCCATCGGTCCGTTCCACACGACCGTGCCGGCGCCGCGGATGATATCGGCGTAGCGGCGTGCCGTTTCCGGCCCGATGTCGAGGCCCTCGAAGCCGTCTGGAATGGCACCCGCCGGTACCACCCGCTTGTTGGCCGCCGCGGAGAAAGCGTCGGCACAGTGGGTATCGACCGGGAGCACGAGCTTCGAGCCCCCCTTGGCCAGGAGCTCCTTCGCGAGCTCGACCTTGTCGGGCTCGACGAGTGACTTGCCCGTCTTGCCTCCTTGGGCCAGCGAGAACGTGTAGGCCATCGCGCCACCGATCAGCACGTGGTCGCAGATCGAGAGGAGGTTCGTGATCACGGCGATCTTGTCCGACACCTTCTTGCCGCCGAGGATCGCCACGAACGGCCGCTTCGGCTTGGCGACCGCATCGGAGAGGTACTGGATCTCCTTCTCGACGAGGAAGCCCGACACGGCAGGCTTGCCGGCGGTCTTCATCGCGACCGGCACGGCATGCATGCTCGCTTCCGTGCGGTGGCAGGTGCCGAAGGCGTCGTTGACGTAGGCGTCGGCAAGGGCCGCCAGACCGGCGACGTAGGCCGCGTCGTCGCCCTTCTTCTCTCCCTTGTTGAACCGCACGTTCTCCAAGACGAGCACGCCGCCGGCCGGCAGGGCCTTGGCTTTGGCCTGTGAGTCGGGGCCGCCGGTGTCGGCAGCGAGTGCGACCGGCCGACCGAGCAGCTCACCGAGCCGCGTGGCGACAGGGGCGAGCGAGAAGGCGGGCTCGTACCCCTTGCCCGCCGGCCGGCCGAGGTGCGACATGAGCACCGCCTTGCCGCCGCGGTCGAGGATCGAGCGGATCGTGGGCAGGGCCATGCGAATCCGGCGGTCGTCGGTTATCCCGCCGGCATCGTCCTGGGGCACATTGAAGTCGACGCGAACGAGGATCGTCTTGCCTGCGGGGTCGATGTCGGCGACGGACTTCTTGGCCATGGCGGCGGTTGCTCCTGAACAATGGTGACGGGTCGGGGGTCGCGGGGAAAATGGTCAACGGGTGCGGGGCGGCATTGTAATGCTTCCCATGCGGACGGTGGCGGCCCCGCAGCGCCGGTGGCAGAATACGGGTCTTGCCAGACAGCCTCCACCGCGAGCGGTGGCGTTTCACGGAGAACCAACGATGCGGTCGAGAACAATCGTCGTGTGGGCCCTGTTGGCCACGCTGTGTGGGGCCGCGGGACGTGTCCGTGCCGAAGGAGCAAAGCCGGCGAGGCTCCTGGTCGTCACGGTGACGACGGGCTTCCGTCACGCCTCGATCGCAACGGCGGAACCGGTGCTCGAAGAGCTGGGCCGCACGAGCGGGCTGTTCCACGTCGACTTCCTGAGGATGCCCCCGGGCAGGCCGCCGGCGCCCCGGCCACCCAAGCGGGCCGAAGGCACGAGCGACGCCGACTGGCAGACCCAGGAGACCGCTTTCAAGCAGGAACAGGAGACATTCAAGGCGGCCGATGCGGTCTGGCAGACCGGCCTCAAGGAGCAGTTCGCGAAGGCGTTTTCAGCCGAGTCGCTCGCCCAGTTCGACGGCGTCATCTTCGCGAGCACCACCGGCGACCTGCCTCTGCCCGACGTCGATGCGTTTCTGAACTGGATCAAATCGGGGAAGGCGTTCATCGGGATGCACGCGGCCACCGATACGCTCAAGAAGTCGGACGCCTACGTCGAGATGATCGGCGGCCATTTCGCCGGCCATCCGTGGAATGCGGGGGGCGAGCATGCATTCGTCGTGCATGACCCGAGCCACCCGGTCGCGAGCATGCTCGGCGAGCGTTTCCGGTGGAAGGACGAGATCTATCAGTACGACCTCCGGTACAAGCCCGAGAACCTGCGGGTGCTCGTCAGCATCGACATGCCGGCCAGCACGCCCAAGGAGCCCTGGCACGTGCCCGTGGCCTGGGTGCGGGAGTACGGCAAGGGCCGCGTATTCAACACCAACTTCGGCCACAACGACGCCACGTGGAAGGAGCCGCGGTTCCAGAAGCACATGGAGCAGGGGATCGCCTGGGCTCTCGGCCGCTTCGACGCCCCCGCCGAGCCGAACCCCGACGTGCAGGCGGCGGAATATGTCCGCAGCGCCGTCGCCGCCGCGGCTGCGGTCGTCAACAAGAACGCCGATGACCTGCTCGCCAAGGCCAATGCGAAGATCGCGACGAATTCGACCTGGGCCGCTGGCCTGAGGCCGATGCTCCTGGAGATTCGTGGGCCGACACCGGTCGATCGGGCTGCCGTGCTGACGAAGCTGGTGGCCGAGATTGAAAAGCCCTGACCTGTTTGGCTTGGCCCGAGGCCGCGTTCGGCTGCTGGCCTGACACCAGGAGGAACGGACATGCCCGGCTTTTCATGGCGACTGGTTGCCTTGTGCCTTGGCGTCACGGCCGTCCTGGGGAGCGACAGCAACTCGGATGTGGCGGCGGCTCCGCCGCCGAACGTCGTCGTGATCCTCGCCGACGATCTCGGGTTTTCGGATCTCGGCTCCTCCGGCGGCGAAATCGAGACACCGCACCTCGACCGTCTGGCGGCCGGTGGCCTGCGGTTCACGCAGGGCTACAACACCGCCCGCTGCTGGCCGACCCGCGCCGCGCTGCTCACGGGCTATTACGCCCAGGCGATCAATCGGGATGCGCTGCCGGGAGCGAAGGGGGGGATGGAGGGAAAGCGTCCGCGGTTTGCCCGACTGCTCCCTGAACTGCTCGCGACCGCGGGCTACCGCTCCTATCACTCGGGCAAGTGGCACATCGACGGCGACCCGCGATCGCAGGGGTTTCAGCACTCGCTGCAGGTCGAGGGGGGGCAGAACGATTACTTCGATCCCCAGGGCATCACCGTCGATGGAAAGCCCCTCGAGGCTGGCCAGGGTTTCTATGTGACGACGGCGATCGGCGAGCACGCGGTCGAATGCCTGCAGGACCACGCAGCCCGCCATGCCGGCACGCCGTTTTTCAGCTACGTCGCTTTTACGTCACCGCACTTTCCGCTGCACGCTCCGCAGGAGCTGGTCGCACAATACAAGGACCGCTATCTGGCCGGCTGGGATGCGGTGCGGCAGGCACGCTTCGAACGGCTGACCACGAGCGGCATCGTGGAGGCGTCGCTTCCGCCGCTCGAGCGCGAGGTCGGTCCCCCGTATCAGCCGAAGCCCGAGGTGCTCGCCCGGTTCGGACCTGGAGAGATCGACCGGCCACGGCCATGGGCCGCGCTCTCTCCCGAGCAGCGGGAGTTTCAGGCCACGAAGATGGCGATCCACGCCGCGATGGTCGAGATGATGGATCGCGCCGTGGGCCGGATCATCGCCCAGCTCGAGGCGATGGACGCACTCGAAGACACCCTCATCCTGTTCTTGAGTGACAACGGGGCCTCGGCCGAGATCCTGATCCGGGGCAAGGGACACGACCCCGAGCTGCCGTTGGGCTCGGCCGGCACGTTTCCCTGCCTCGGCCCGGGCTGGTCGAGCTGTGCCAACACGCCGTTTCGGCGGCACAAGACCTGGGTGCACGAAGGGGGCATCGCGACGCCCTGGATCGTCCATTGGCCGCGGGGCGTGGCCGACAAGGGGGCCCTGCGGACGCAGCCGGTCCACGTGATCGATGTCGTGCCGACGATCCTGGAGTTGGCCGGCGCGGTCGTGCCCCAGGGGCGAGACGGCCAGCCCGTGCCACCCCTGCAGGGCAGCAGCTTTGCCGCGTGCCTCGCCGATCCGGCAGCTCCCCGGCCGCACGAAACGCTCTGGTGGTGCCACGTGGGTAACCGGGCCGTCCGTGTCGGCGACTGGAAGCTCGTGGCGGTGAGAGACGGACCGTGGGAGCTCTACGACCTCGCCCGCGATCGCACCGAAACCGTCAACCTCGCCGCATCGGACCCCGGCCGGGTGAAGGATCTTGCGGCGACCTGGAATCGGTTCGCGGATGAATGTCGTGGGCTCGCGGCCGCTGCCGGAGGTGCCGTCCGTACGGGCGGTGCGGCTACCTCACGCCCCCGGCCCAACATCATCTACGTGATGACCGACGACCAGGGCTACGGCGACATCGCCGCCCACGGCAATCCGGTCATCACCACGCCGCACCTCGATCGGCTGCATGCCGAGAGCGTGCGACTCACCGAGTTTCATGCCAGTCCGACCTGCGCCCCGACGCGAGCGGCGTTGCTCACGGGCCGCCACGAGTTCCGCTCGGGTGTCACTCACACGATCTCCGAACGGGAGCGGCTCGCCCTGTCGGCGGTCACGCTGCCGCAGCTCCTGCGGCGTGGTGGCGGCTACACCACGGGAATCTTCGGCAAGTGGCACCTCGGCGACGAGGACGAGTATCAGCCGGGCAGGCGGGGCTTCGACCGTGTTTTCATCCACGGTGGCGGTGGGATCGGCCAGAGCTATCCCGGCAGCTGCGGCGACGCCCCGGGCAACACCTACTTCGATCCCGTCATCCGCAGTGACGGAACGTTCGTGAAGACGAAGGGCTATTGCACCGACGTGTTTTTCGACGCGGCGCTCGAATGGATCGACACGCAGCGGCAGGGAGACAAGCCCTTCTTCTGTTATCTCACCCCCAACGCGCCCCACGACCCGCTCGACTGCCCGCCCGGCTCCGACACGCCGTATCTCGCGAAGCTCGAGGCGGCCGGTGTCACGGACCCCAGGCAACGGGAAAAGATCGCGAAGTTCTACGGCATGATCGAGAACATCGACGCCAACGTGGGCCGGCTCCTGGCCAAGCTCGACGAATGGGGACTCGCCGAAGACACGCTCGTCGTATTCACGACCGACAACGGCACGGCCACGGGTGCGGCCGTCTGCAACGACGGCATGCGCGGCCAGAAGAACACCGTGTACCGCGGCGGCACGCGGGTGCCGAGTTTCTGGCGCTGGAAGGGAACGTTGCCCGCAGGCAGGGACGTGCCGGCGGTGACGGCCCATATCGACGTTCTTCCTACGCTGTGCGAGCTCGGCGGCGTGGCGATCCCGCCCGCCGTCCACGAGAAGGTCGAGGGCCGCAGCCTCGTGCCGCTGTTGCATGACGCATCGGCACCGTGGACTGAGAGGCCACTATTCACCCATCACGGCCGCTGGGATCGCGGCCAGGCGGCGGAAAGCGAATATCGCCAATGCCGCCTCCGCGAGGGCAGGTGGAGTCTGGTGAACACGAAAAACCGTGTCGACGCCTGGGAGCTGTACGACCTGTCTGCCGACCCCGGTGAAAAGACGGATGTCGCCGCCGCGCACGCCGACGTCGTGAAGCGGCTCGCCGCGACCTACGACGCCTGGTGGCGAAGCGTGCAGCCGGATCTGGTGAACGAGAACCTCGACGGTCCGGCGGAGAATCCCTTCAAGGCCGCCTATCGGAAGCAGTTCGGGCCACCGGCTGCGGCATCATCGAGCGAATCATCACGACGACCGAATATCGTCTTCTTCCTGTGCGATGATCTCGGGAGCGGGGATCTTTCCTGCACGGGATCGCGGGACATCAAGACACCGCATCTCGACAGGCTCTTTGCCCGCGGCACCCGGCTCTCACGACACTGGGCAGGAAGCGCGGTCTGTGCCCCGAGCCGTTGCGTGCTTCTTACGGGCAAGCACCCGGGGCATGCGGTCGTGCGGAGCAACCGCGAGGTGCAGCCGGAGGGGCAATATCCGCTGCCGGCCGGCACAGTCACGCTCGGGAAGCTGTTTCAGGATGCCGGCTATGCGACGGGTGGCTTCGGCAAGTGGGGGCTGGGGGCACCGGGGAGCCTGTCCGATCCGGTCGCGTGCGGCTTCGACGTGTTCTTTGGCTACAACTGCCAGCGACAGGCGCACACCTTCTATCCCGACCACCTCTGGGACGGCTGCAGCCGGGTGCCGCTCGACGGAAAAACCTATTCCGCCGACCTGATCGCCGCACGGCACTTGGCTTTCATCAGGGACAACGCGCGGCAACCGTTTTTTCTCTACGTGCCGACGACCGTGCCGCACCTGGCGCTCCAGGTACCTGCGGATGAGCCGTCGCTGGCCGACTACGCACAGCATTTCGGCGACGAGCAACCCTATCTCGGCGGCAAGGGCTACGTTCCCTGCCAGCGTCCGTTGGCAACGTACGCCGCGATGATTTCCAGGATGGACCGCGAGGTGGGCCGGATCGTGCGCCTCCTAGACGACCTCGGCCTGGCCGACGACACGATCTTCGTGTTCTCGAGCGACAATGGCGCCACGGCGCCGGGCGTCGGCGGCATCGACACAGCCCGCCTCAAGAGCAATGGTTCCTTCCGTGACTGGAAGGGCTCCCCCTACGAGGGCGGCCTGCGGGTGCCGACGGTCGCGGTCTGGCCAGGGCGGATTCCTGCGGGAAAGGTGATCGACGTACCGACTGGCTTCGAGGATTGGCTGCCGACGCTGCTTGATCTGGCCGGCCTGCATGATCGCATTCCGCAGGATGTCGATGGCGTCAGCCTGGCCGCGGCGCTCGAGGGCAAGGCCGACGCACTGCCCGCCCGGGCTCTCTATCGGGAACTCACCGAGCGGCAGTGGCAGATGGCCATCGATGCCGGCGGCCGCTGGAAGGCGATTCGGAAGGCGGAGGGAAAGAAGCCTCCCGGCACGGCAACGCTGACCGAACTCTACGATCTCGCGGCCGACCCGGGCGAGACACGCGATGTCGCCGCCGAGCATCCCGACGAGGTCGCGCGGATGGAGGCGATCCTCGACCGCGAGCACGTGCCCGATCCCGACTGGCCACTGCCCTTCGCCGACGCGCGGGCGTCGAAGTCGCCGGCCACCACCCGATCCGAGCAGACGAATATCGTCTTGTTTCTGGCCGACGACCTCGGCTACGGCGAGCTCGGCTGCTACGGCAACGCGGCGGCGATCACGCCCAACCTCGACCGGCTCGCTGCCGAGGGCCTGCGGCTCACCGACTGCCATTCGGCGTCGAGTTGCTGTTCGCCGTCACGGTCGAGCCTGCTCACGGGCCGCCATCCGTATCGCAACGGTGTGTTCACGTGGATTCCGGAGAACAGCCCGATCCATCTGCGGGCCAGCGAGGTCGCCCTGCCAAAGCTGCTGAAGCAGGCGGGGTATCAGACCTGCCACGTCGGCAAGTGGCACCTGAACGGCATGTTCAACTCCCCCGAGCAGCCGCAGCCCTGTGACCACGGCTTCGACTGGTGGCTGGCCACGCAGAACAACGCCGCGGCCAGCCATGCGTTTCCGGAGAATTTCGTCCGCAACGGCAC
>JBILVW010000094.1:0-8838 GCA_044370205.1 Pirellulales bacterium
ACTCCCAGTTCTCCGTGGACTTCACGAACGACCCGCTGGATTGGACGAACTTTCCTGCCCTGAACGACAACGTGTATCAACGTGCGAATGGCAGGCCGCTCTACATCACGAATGCGACGCCAAACCTGCTGACGATTCCACTCACGGAGGCCAACGACTTTACGTCCGCCAGCACGGCTTCCCGTACGCAATTTTCCTTGGCCAACGGCAATCTCGACTATCGCGTCGCTGGCTTGTTCACGGGCCGCCTTTCGGATCCGCAGACGGGCAATAGTTGGACCTTCACCAACACGGCGAACGGTACGCTGACATTCACACCGGTCGGCGGTCTCGTGGCGGGGCCGACGCCGACAAGTGGCCGGGTGATTCCGGGCGTGACCAATCCGGACGTTCGCGGCCAGGGGCAGCGAGGCTCGGTGGTGATCGATTGGTCCGCACCCGTTTCTACATTCGAGGCCACCTGCCCCCGCCTCGATACGGTCAGTTACACCTACAACGGCCGCACCCTGATCGGGGCCGACGGCGTAACGAGCGTGTTTTTTCCCGGCACGGGCAACGGGACGGAGATAGACGTTCGCGTCACCGCGGGAAGTACCGTCGGGTTTGCCTTGCCCGCTGCGACTCCAAAAAACGGGTTTGGCGGCACGACCGTCCTCGCGAATGGCGGAATCAACCGGGTGCCCGGAACTTCGGTTTTGTCGGGCACGATCACGGTGTATGACGTGCTGCGCACGGGCGAAGGCGACGGGTCCCCGACGCAGTCGCTGACGTTCGGGTTCACGAACGCCAGTGGTTCGCTGGTGTTCACGGCGAACCAGCCGAACGAGTGGCTCGATATCGCACCGGGATCCACGCTCGCTAGCCTGCGGTTTGTGACCCGCTTTCCCGGCCCTTTAGGGGCTCCCCCGGCCGGCCAGCCCGCGCTCCCAGGCCGCGTGACGATCTCGGGCTCGGAGAGATGGTTCGAATACACGGTGGAGGCCGCCCCCACCACGACCACCGTCTGGGCCGGTTTCGACGTTCAGAGTGCGATCACCGTCGATGCGACGCGATACGGTGGCGGATTCAACGTGCTCAGTCCGATCGTCAACGCGCCGTCGCTGACCTTGCGTGGCCCGAGCACCGTGAATTTCGCGGCGCCGACGTCCGTCACGGGTGCAGTCACACTGGGTAACGGGCAAGTCAGGGGCACGGTTTCCCCCGAGATCGTCACCGCCGTGGTCGATGCCCCGATCGCCGCTTCGACGTACACGCTCCGGGTCGCCTTCGACTCGCTCACGGTGAGTCCCTCCGGATCGCTTTCGGGTGCGCTGCCAAACGCGGCCGGCCAGCTTTCGCAGGCTGCGGGGGCCGTTTCGGTGCAGCTGCTCGGCGCCGACATGTTCGTGCAGGGGACGATCTTCGCGACGAATCAGTTCTACGAACAGGTTTCTGCCTACACCCGCCCCCTGTCCCTGACGACGGTGTCCGCCGCCACCGGGCTCGACAGCGGGCTCATCCGTGGAGGCACCGTCGTCGTCAACATGGCGGCGCAAGGCAGCGGAACGGCCCCCCCCGATTCCACGAATGCCGACACGTCATTCCACGTCGTCGATCTGCGCACCCAGGTCGACACGTTCCGCACCCGTGCCGCCGGCACGGGCAGCGTGTTGCCCGCGCAGAGCATGTACCCCTATCTGCTCTCGATCCGGGAAGCCGATGCGATCACGTTCGACGCGGTGGCCGGCTCGAGCCGGCCGATCTCGCTGTCGGCCGCCGGATCGATCACCATGGGCAGCGCTCTCGATACGCTGTCGGATCTCACGATCGCCGCCGCGTCGGCCACCGGCACGGCCACGTCGTTCACCGTCTCGGCACCGATCCAGACGCGGTTCGGCAAGATTGACATTTCGGCGGGCACGGTGGACGTGAGAAACAGCGTGCAGGTGACGAATGCCGCCATCGATCCCACGAGAAACGATATCACGCTCTCCGCCCTGGATGGCGACATCCTGGCGCAGAACCTCGTGTCGGCGGTGAATAACGTGAGCCTCGTGCAGCGGAAGGCCGGCACGGGGAGCCGCGTCGTCGCGGACGGGCTCCGGGCCCGATCGGTCACCGTCGATGCGGCCGGCGACGTCACGCTCGGGACGACGGTGGAAACGCTCTCTGGCCGCAGCGGAGGCGGGTTCTCGGTCCGCGAAACCGACGACATTGCGATCACGAACCTTCTTGCCGGCGGCCGCGTGGCGCTGTCGGCGGCGGGTGTTGACGGCGGCACGACCACCGCCAACCCGATCGCCCTTTCGGCCCGCATCGACGACGTCACGGCCCTGGAAGTGACCACTCCGAACGGCTCAGCCGACGTGGTGGTGAACACCCCGAACCTCCTCACCCTCGGCGGGGCGAAGACCCCCGCGGTGGCGAACATGCTGGCGGCCGGCAATGTGACGATCCGGTCAACCGCCGGCGACATGCGGCTGCTCGATGCGCCCGTGGCGGGGGGCAATGCCCGCCTCGTCAAGGCGTCCAGCACCGCAATTCTCACGGCGACGTACGCCGCGGGCACGCCGAATGTCACGGCCGCGACACTGACCGGCACGGGCAGTATCAACGCGCTGGCCGCCTTCGACGGGCAGGCTCTCGCCGTCGGCGACCGCGTGCTCGTGCGGCTGGGCTCGCGGGCCACCTCGGTGGCGCCGCCGACCTCGAACTCCAACGGCGTCTACATCGTCGCCCGGGTTGGGGGCGGCGTGGGTGTGAACGCCAACTGGCAGATCACGCGGGCGGCCGATTCGGATACGTCGCCGGAACTTGCCAGCGGTAGCTATGTGCGGGTGGCCACGGGCACCACGCATGCCGACACGCTCTGGCAAGTGTCGTACCTCGCCTTCCCGGCGACGTCGGCCGATTTGTCGTCGGCGACCGAGATCGAGATTCCGACGACCTATTCCGCGCTGGCACAGCTTTCCGTTGGGCAGACCGTGACCGGCGCGGGAATCAGCCGCGGTGCGACGATCGCGGCCATCAATCCGGGCACGGGAGTGATCACCCTCTCTGCCGGCGCAGTGACCAACGTCGGCGGCTCAGCCGTTGTTTCGTTCGGCGCCCCGGACCTCGGCCAGTCCGCGATCACCGTCGCCTCGCGGCAGGCCACGACCAACATCGGCTCGGATGCGCTCGCCAAGACGGTCGAATTCGTCGTATCCACGACGGGTGGCACGAATTCGTCGGCCGGCTCGCTCGGCAAGATGCTGCTCGTGCGGCAGCAAAACGACGTGTCGACGTCGGCCAACCCCGACCAAATCACGAAGTTCACCGTCGGCGGGCTCTCGGGACCGATTCGTCTCACGCAAGAGATCCCCTTGATCCAAAAGCCGTTGGCGATCACCGCCGGGAACGTGTTCGTGGATGGTTCGGGAATCGTGACGGGCCGGAATGGTCTGCCCGCGGCCGCGGCAGCGGTCGTCAATGGATTTGAGTTCGTGGCGGGCAGCGGCGCGACGGTCGACGTCAACGGCAACCCGCAGGCCGGCGCGAGCCTTTCCGGGTTCACCATCGGCGGCTTCGGCAGGGGGGCGGCCGTGCGGATCAACAACGTGCCGGGAATCCTCGTGGATCGGGTCACGCTCGGCCGCAACAGCGCCGGGCAGAGGCTCGCCAATCAATACGGGGTGCTGGCCACCGGTGCGGGTACAACGTCGGCGGCCATCCTCAACAGTTCGGTGTTTTCTTCGACCGTGGCGGGTGTCTCCGTGGAGTCTGGCGCCGCGGGCGTCAAGCTCGTCGGCAGCTCCGTCGGCGGAACGAACCTCAACAACGCGGTCGGCGTGCGGCTGTCGTCGACGGGGGCCAACCAGATCGGTGTCGAGCCAGTCATGCCGAATCGCAGTCTGGCGGCGGTATCGGTGAGCCGTAGCCTTCCCGGGCGCACAATCACTGTGCCAGGGAGCTATGGCGGCCGAGCGGATTTGTTCGTCGGGCTCGGCGTGCGCGGCACGGGCATCACGGCGGGTGCGCAGATCCTCACGATCGCCGCCAACGCGAACGGCACCCGCGTGCTGACGCTCACCCTCGACGGCGTGACTGCCGGGGGCGTCGCCTCGAGTGGCACCGGAGCGGTGACGTTTGGCAACTTCGTCTCCACCACCGCGGGGGGCACGACGCTCACGCTCCCCGCGGGCGTCGCCATGGGGAGCCTGTTCCTCGGCCAGTCGCTCACGGGCACGGGCATCCCGTCCGCGGCCAAGGTCGCGGCCATCGACGTCGCGACAAGGCGGGTCACCCTTTCGTTGCCGATGACCGTCACAGGCACGACGGCCGTCGTGTTCGGCGTCGGCGGCCGCAACACGATCACCGGAAACTTGGAGGGCATGCGGCTCACGGCGGGCACCAATACGGTGATCAACACCGATATCCACGCCAACGCCTACGATGGAATCGTAATCACCGGTGGCACACAGCGAATCGGCACGAGCAAGAGCCGCTCGGCGACGAGCAATTCGATCTACGGCAACGGCGGCTTCGGCATCTCGCAGACCGCCGGGATCGCCGCTCAGCAGCAGATTTGGGGCAACTACATCGGCATGCAAGTCAACGGTTCATCGAGCCTGCCAAATACCCGTGGGCCGGTGACGCCGGCCCGGTCCATAAACGCCACAACTCAACTCGATGCCGACGGCAACCAGTACGGACCGGTCGCGACGGGGCCCGGCGGTGGCACGGGTGGCGGCACCGGCGGTAGCGGCGGCGTTGTGCCGAATAAGCCAGCTACGCGGAGGCGGTAGGCCGGTCTTTTGTTCTCACGTCTCTTACGGCGTGAGGATGCCACCAAGCGTTACGCCTGCTGGATTCGAGATGTTGGCGTTCGTGCCAGGCGAACCGCCGACGGTGAAGGCGCTCGAAACGCTGAAGTCGCCGCTCGTGGTGCCGAGGAACTCGAGGGCCGTGCCCGCGGCGTTTGCCACGCCCGACGAGACCGTGGTGAAGGTCATGGCGATCGGGCCGGTGGTGTCGCTGATGCTGACGGCCGGTGCGGTGGTGGACGATGTGACCACCGTGTTGGTGCCGACCACGTTGATCGCGCCAGAGTTGTCGGCTCGGAAGCCGGTCGCGTCACCGCCGAGGTTGATGTTGAGATTCGAGAAGTTGGCGGTGCCCGGCGACTGATTGACGAGCACGCCCTCCGATCCGGCCTTGTTGATCGTGACGTTGTTGAAGGTGAACGTGCCGCTGGAGCCGTTGTCGATCAGGATGCCCTGGCCGCCGCTGCTGGTGATGATCGCGCCCGCGCCGCCCACGACGACGTCGGCGCTGGCATTGTTGATCCGGATGCCGTCGCCGGTGTCGGTGAACGGCGACCCGGCGGGGGCCGTGAGCGCGACCGACCCGCCGACGTCCGAGACGTTGAGCAGATAGGACGTCGGCGATCCGTCCGTTGGCCGGGCATTCGTAATCGGGCCGGTGTAGGCGAAAGTCGGCGTGCCTCCATCCTCCACGGTGATGGCGGCCCCGACGGTATCCTTGTCGATGCCACTGCCAGCGCCCGCTGTGATGGTCGTTGTCGAGTTGTCGTTGATCACCGCGATCGCCGAGCCGACGTTGTTTTTCAGCGTGACGTTGCTGATGTTGATCGCCGTCGACGAATTTTCGATGACCTGGATGCCGGTGCCGCCGATGTCCACGATCTCGTTGGGGACGGTGCTGCCGGAGGGTGCGCCGCCCGCAGCCAGATTGATCGTGCCGCCCGTAGTTTCCTGGATTCTCACGATCGGCGTGGCCACGCCGCCGTTCTTCGACACGTCGTTCTTGATCGAACCCTGGTAGTTCACGTTGGCATCGCCGCCGACCACGGCCAGACCGTTGTCGGTCATGTTCTCGATGGCCGTGTCGGTGAAGTTGATCGTGCCGGAGCCGTTCTCGATGTAAACGCCCGTCTGCGGAGCTGATGTGCCGTTGCCGGAAATCGTGACGTTCTGCACGGTGGTCGGTCGGCCGTCGGTGCTGGTCAGCTTGTTGGCGGCGTAGATTCCCGTGCTCGAGCCGATGATGTCGAGGTCGGCGACCGTGGCCCCGGCTGCATTCGGGCCGACGATGGCGATGCTGTCCCCGGCCGGGTTGCTGAGCAGCGGCACACTCGTCGCGCCGGTGGAGAGAAGCTTCGGCCCGCAGGTAACCGTCGGCAGTTCGAAGGTGCCGCCGTCGCCCACGAGGAACTGGTTCTCGGCCTGGAAGGCGAACGTGCCGCCATAGGGCGTCGTCGTGCGGCTCAGACCCTCGTGCACGAACACGATGTCCCAGGGATTGGTCGCCGCTGTGCTGCCTTCGGCCAGAGTGTTGAGCGGCTTCTCGAATGTGCCGTTACCGCCCGCCGCGGCCGAATTATCGACGTGGATGACCCGCCAGGGCGACGCAGCATCGTCAGGATTCGTGGCCACGATCGGCGTCTGGTGGGCCCGCACGATGTGCTCGTTCCGCATCATCGGCTGCTCCATCTGATCCGGCACGTTGCGGCGGCGGCTGCCTCCCATGCGGTAGGTGAGCCGGGCGAAGCCCGTCCAGTCGAAGTAGCTGTCGTTGTTGGCCTGGAGCGAGAAGTCCCAGTTGTTGAGGAACGTCATGTCGAGGCGGGTGTAGACACCGCCGAACCAGGGCACGACGTCGGTGTTGGCGAGCGGGCCCGAGTTCCAGTCGTAGCGGGCGTTGCCGAGGGCGTAGCCGCCCACGCTGATCATGCCGGCCCAGTCGGCGAGACCGGGGATGTAGGCGCCCACCTCGAGGTCGGCACCGGTCAGGGCCGCGTCGAGCCCATACTGGCACATCACGTAGTTCTTGTAGAACGGCGAGTCCGGAGAGCCGGCCGTGTAGGCCGTCGTGCCCACGGGGATGTAGCCGTTGCTGCGGAGGTTGCCGTAGTCGGTGAGCCACTCGGCCGACACGCCCACCTGGTTGTAGCTGTGGCCGAATGAGCCGAGTTGCTCGGTGCCAACCACGCCTGCCGTCTGGTATTGGTTCTGGTCGCCGTCGTAGTCCCAATAGACGCCGACGCCGAGCAGCGTGCCGCCTAGGAACTGCTTGCGAACCATTCCCACGTTGGAGAAGAAGCCGCCGTAGGTGGAGAGATGGCCGCGCAGATCCGCCGCCCAGAAGCCGCCGAGGTCGTCTTCGGCATACGGAATGAACCCGCCGAGCGTCATGTAGCTGCCGTTGTAGCCGAGGCCACGGTCGGCGGCGTTGAGGCCGTAGTAGAGGTAGCCGGGGCCGTTGGCGTTAAGCTGCTGGAAGCCGTTCACGGCCCGATTCACGACGCCGCCGGCCGGGGCCATCGCCGTCTGGCCCATCTGGGCTTCCGCGAGGGAGGGGACGGCCACAAGACCGCCGGTGATCGCGGCCAGGGCTACGGCACGGCGGGCCCGCCGCCGCCATTCAGCTGCTCGCTGGCGGATCGCCCGGAGGCGAGAGGAGGCCCGTTTTCCGAGGCTACGGATGGCTTTTTTGCTCATCGGAGTCGCGTCCCTGACGGTGGCCGGTGGCTCGGGCAGGGCAGTCCCCGCGCCGAAAAACCGGCATGATCGTCAGGAGTGATCGACTCGACCCGACCCGATCCATGAGCATTTCCGGTATATGACCCCGAGGCGGATGGGTTTGTGCAGGGGGCGCAGATTACCGGGGGCGTTTATCCCCCGGCTTCCGCCTGGGGGCTTCTTTGGAAAGGCAGGTCCCCCGGCTTCCGCCTGGGGGCTTGTATGGGGAGGGGATCGCGCCCGCTACTCGTCCACCCGAAACCGGCTGACCGTGTCGGTCAGGCCGTCCACGGCCGACACCATGTGCTGCGAGGCGTCTTTGAACTCGCGGAGGGCGTCGGCGGCGGCGCGGGAGCCGTCGGTGAGCGTGACGAGGGCCTCGGTGATCTGCTGGGCCCCGGCAGACTGGGCCTGCATGCCCTCCTTCACATGGTCGAACCGGGTCGAGAGCCCGTGCACCTTGTCGATCACTTCCGCGAACTGGCTGCTGATCCCGGCCACCCGTTCAACCCCCGTCTTCACCTCGGCGGCGAAGCGATCCATTTCCTCGACGCCCGTGTTCACCGCCTGCTGCATCTGCTCCACCAGCCGCTCGATGTCGAGCGTGGCCACGGCCGTCTGGTCGGCCAGCCGGCGGATCTCACGGGCCACCACGATGAAGCCCTGGCCGTATTCGCCCGCCTTCTCAGCCTCGATCGCCGCGTTGATCGAGAGCAGGTTCGTCTGGTCGGCCACCTTCGTGATCGTGGTGATCACCATGTTGATGTCTTCCGCCCGCTGACGGATCGCCGCGAGCCGCTCCGAGAACTGGGCCGTGGATTGCTCGAGGCTGGCCATCGATTCGCCCACCTCCGCCAGGTCTTCCCGGCCTGAGTCGGCCACGTGGGCCGTCTCCGCCGCCACGCCCGCCACCTCGTGCATCGTGCCCAGGAGCTCCCGGCCCGTCACGGAGATCTGTCGGCTGGCCACCGCCGCCTCGCTCGTGCTCGCCCCCAGCGACGCGATCGCCGACTCCTGCTGCTTGCCGGCGGCCGAGAGCTGCCGGGCCGTGGCATTGAGGTCGAGGCTCGCCTGCTTCACCTGCGAGACGATCCCGCGGAGGCTCGCCGTCATCGCGCCCACGTCGCGGAGCAGCTGCCCCGTCTCGTCGCCGCCCCGCATGTCGATGGAGCCCGTGAGGTCGCCCTGGGCCACGCGGCGCGAGGCGGCCACCGCCCGGCCGATCCGCCGCGTCAGGTTGCGGGTGAGCCAGAGCAACAGGCAGCATGCCGGCCATCCCGGCCGCAGCGAGCGCGGCTGACATGACGAGCGGCCACTGGATCCGCCCCACGAGGTC
>JBILVW010000095.1:0-8811 GCA_044370205.1 Pirellulales bacterium
CTCACTCGATGCTGACTGCGCTTCGGCATCCTGCCTGCGCTGGTCAGCAACGCCGGCGACAGGGCACGGGCAGCCCCGAACCTCCCGTGTCACTGGGGTACAGCAAGAAGAAAACGGGAGGGCAGACGGTCGGGGAACCTGGAGGAGGAGCGCAGGGATATCCGTAGCTCTGTGCGTGCCACTGGGTACCCGGTGGGCCGGAGGAATCCCGAAGCGAGCGACGGAGGGTTCACCGCCGGCTGACCGGCGCCACTTGAATGGCGTCTGGTTGAAGCCGGCGAGCGAGGGCGAACCACGGCGACCTTACGGCAGCACGACTTCGTCGGAGATCACGACGGGGCGGCTGGTCGTGATGCCGGCAGGCGTGGGCAGGCCCGCGGACGGTCCCGGTGAGCCGCCTGGACCGCTCGGCACCCCGATGGCTCCGGGGGGCATCGGCATGCCCCCCTCCATCATGCCGCCCTGCATACCGCCCTGGCAGGTATCGCAGTTGTTGGCGGGCGGGCACGGGTTGCCCTGGCCGCAGACGCGAGGCGGCGCGGCCACCGCAGCGGCGGCGCCGGGGGGCGTGAAGCCGGGCGGGTAGTGCCCGAAGCACTTCTCGTACTTCCAGACCTCGAGCGCGATGTACCGCTCGGTGAGCGACTTGCAGCCGGAAAACCCGGCCAGCATGGCGATCGCAGCCGCGGCCGAGCAGGCTCGGGCCTTCCATCCATTCGCACGCATCGTGCCAACTCCTCGCTGAACGCGTCGTCGGCTTCGACCGTCCGCGAAGGGAAACGCGGGAAGACGAGTGATTCGAAGCCTCGCAAACCTACCCCATGTGTGGGGCGCGGCAAGCACGGAAGGTGCGCGAGAACCGCTTTGCGCAAAGGAAGTGCGGAAGCTGTACGGATCGTGCCGCAGGCGACGGAGACGGCGGCATGGGCGGCCGCGGGATCAGCCCTTGCGGTGCCGGATGCGAGCCCGCATGCGCCGCTTCTTCTGTCCCAGCTTGCGGCGGCCCTTGCCCGTTTTCTTGACGCCCATAATGGTCTCCAGACGGTGGCCGCAGACGGCGGCCCGAATCCGACGGAAGGTTGTAAGATGGATGCCCGCGGCTTTCAAGGCCGTGCCCATCGCCCGCGCAGCAGCGGCCTGCATGATCGTCCTTTTTCCAACCTACGCGCGGCGGGAGCCGGGGAGCCGCCTGTGGCGGGCCACGGTGGCCGGCATGGTGTCGCGGCCCCTTCCCGAGCGGAGCCGGCGGCGGGTGCTGGCCGTCGCCGTGCTGAAGCGGATCCTCCATCTCGACGACAACGACCTCGACACCGACGTCTTTCGACGGCGGGCCGAGGCCTTCCTGTTCCAGCGGCTGGGAGGGCGTCGCGTGGAAATCGACGTCGCGGGCCGACGCGTCGACGCCGGCCCGAGTGACCGCACCGGGCATTTCCAGGTGTCCGTCGAACTGGACGAGGAGACCGTGGCGGCCGCCGGGGGCGACATCGCCTGCGCAGCCCGGCTCGTCGCCGCCGAGCAACAGGACGAGCGGGAGGCCGTTGCCACCGGAAGCATCCACGCCATCGAACCGGCCGGGCTGTCGGTCATTTCCGACATCGACGACACGGTCAAGATCACGAACGTCGCCGACCGCCGGGAGCTGCTGCGGAACACGCTGCTGCGGGAGTTCGTCGCGGTGCCCGGCATCGCCGACGTCTACCGTCGCTGGCAAGATAGCGGCACGGCGTTTCACTACGTGTCGGCAAGTCCGTGGCAGCTGTCGCGGTGCCTGAGCGGCTTCATCCACGGGGCCGGACTCCCATCCGGCTCGATGCACCTCAAGCTCTTTCGGCTCAAGGACTCGACGCCGCTGGGCCGGCTACCGTCGCGGAAGCGGTCGAAGGGCCGCGTCATCGAGCGAATTCTGGCCGATTTCCCGGAGCGACGGTTTTTGCTCGTGGGGGATTCGGGCGAGCGGGATCCGGAGGTCTACGCTGCCGTGGCTCGCCGGCGTCCCGGGCAGGTGTCGGGGATCGCGATCCGGCGGGTGGCTTCGAAGATCCGGCCCCGGAGACGGGGCGAACGCTTCGCGGATCTTGCCCGCACGCTCCCTGCGGGCATGCTCCACGTGTTCACCGAACCCGAGGAGCTGGCGGCGGTGACCGCGGGCCGCAGACCGTAGTCGGCGTGGATTACGGGCTGTCGAAGGCGTTTTGGTAATGCTCGACCACCGGCTTTTCGCCAGGCGGAAACGTCACGGCCACGACGTCGATCCGCACGCTGCAATCCTCGAGCTTGTGCCGCCGGATGTAGGCGGCGGCCAATTCCGAGATGCGCCGCTGCTTCACCCGGCCCACGGTCTCGGCCGGGTGGCCGTGGGCCGTGTCGGTGCGGGACCGGACCTCGACGAACACGACCGTGCGGCCATCGAGGGCTACGATGTCGATGTCGCCGCGGAGCACCCGCTCGCGGCGGCCCACGATCCGGTAGCCGAGGCCGCGCAGGTACTGCGCCGCCTCGTCCTCACCCCGCCGGCCGACCTCGTCACGCGACTGGCCGAACACGGCTGGGTCTCACTATGCCTTCGATGCCGCGGGCTTGCGGGCGGCCTTCTTGCCGCCGGCCTTGTCGGCAGCTGCGCCGGCGACCTCGTCCCGCTTCTCGCGGAGCCGAGTCGACTTGCCGGTGCGGTCGCGGAGGTAGTAGAGCTTGGCACGACGGGAGACACCCGACCGCTTCACCTCCACCTTCGCGATCTTCGGCGAATGGATGGGGAACTTCCGCTCCACGCCCTCGCCGGCGACGATCCGCCGCACGACGAACATCTCGCGGCTGCCCGAGCCGCTCTTGGCGATCACCACGCCGTTGAAGATCTGGATCCGCTCCTTCTCGCCTTCGAGAATGCGGGTATGGACATCGACGGTGTCGCCGATTTCGAACGAGGGGACCTCCGACTTGAGGCTCGAGGCTTCAACGGCGGCAAGGATTTTCCGGCTCACGATGCGTTCCTCCGGGAATGGCTCGGGTGGTCATGGTTCTCAACGGGCTGGGTCGCGGCAGCGGCGCGACCACGGCGGCTCGTCGCGGCGACGGCCTGCTGGTGCCGCCAGTTCGCGATCCGGCCATGGTCGCCCGAGAGCAGAATCTCGGGCACCGACAGGCCGCGGAAATCCCGCGGCCGCGTGTATTGCGGGCCTTCCACGAGGCGGTCTACGCCGGAGAAGGAGTCCTGGCGGGCGCTCTCGTCGTCGCCGAGCACGCCGGGCACGAGCCGCGCGACGGCATCGACGATCACCATCGCCGCCACCTCGCCGCCGGAGAGCACATAGTCGCCAATGGAGATTTCATCGGCGGCGACCGTCGGCGCCACGCGAGCGTCGAAGCCCTCGTAGCGGCCGCAGACGAGCACGAGTCGGTCCTTCCGGGAAAGCTCCTCCACGACCGACTGGTCGAGCCGGCGGCCTCCCGGGGTGAGCAGCACGACATGGCCCGAACCGTGATCCGAATCGGACTGGAGTGCCTCGACGCACGACACGACCGGCCCCGGCATCAGCAGCATGCCCGGCCCGCCACCGTACGGGCGATCGTCAACCTGGCGGTGCACGCCTTCGGCATGGTCGCGAAGGTTCGTCAGGCGAACGTCAATCAGGCCCCTCGCGCACGCCTGCCCGAGCAGGCTCCCGGAAAGGAAGCCCGTGAACATGTCTGGGAACAGCGTGACGATGTCGATGCGCATGGAAGTGGACGAGTCGGAAGACGCATGCCGAAGCCTGGTCGGGTTTCCAACGACGAAGAGCCTGTTATTCCGCCTTGGGCTCTTCGGTCGCGGGAGCTTCGGCCACGGCCACCTCGGCAGCCGGGGCGGATACCTCGACCGCAGCAGCTTCGGCGGCCGGCGCAGCAGCCTCGGCCGACGGCTCGACCTTCGGTGCGGGCACGAACGCCGGCTCTCCGGCGTCGGGAACGATCCGCGGCATCGCGAGCTTCGCGCGGGCCGCCTCCATCTGGGCGAGGTGCGTGCCGTTCGGGCCGTACTTTTTGATGAGCACCCGCACGGCGTCGCTCGGCTGGGCGCCGACCGAGAGCCAATGCTGGACTCGTGGGCCGTTGAGCGTGCAACGGGCATCCGTGTCGGGCACGTGCGGATCGTAGGTGCCGAGTTCCTCGATCACGCGGCCGTCGCGCGGGCTGCGGCGATCGCTCGCGCAGATCCGGTAATACTCGCGGTTCTTCCGGCCCATCCGTTTCATTCGCAATACCACGGCCACGGTCGCAACTCTCCGAACTAGATTGGTTTCAGGGATTGGTTTCTGGGACAATTCAGGGGTCAGACAGAGCCCCATAGCGTACCCGACAGCCGGCGGAACCCAAGGGCCTCCCGCCAGACCCTCTGTTTTCGGCCCAGGAAGCCCTCCGGCTCCGCTGAAAACCTAGCCACGCGTTTCGCGGCGGCGGCGGCGGTCCTCTTTTTCCCGCTGCTTCTTGAGCTTCCGCCGCTCGTCGGCCGTGAGCCGCTTGCCGGTGTCGCCCTTGGGCTTCGCGAGCCGCGCGGCCGGATTGGAGAGCTGGGCCTGGAGCCGCTGCACCTGCTGCATCCGCTCCCGCATCCCGAGGCCCGCCATGCCCTTCATCATCGCCGCCATGCCGTCGAACTGCTTCACGAGGTCGCTCACCTCGTGAAGCTCGACGCCGGCGCCCGCCGCGATCCGGCGGCGCCGCGACTGGTCGATGACCCGCGACGGGTTCCGCCGCTCGTCGGGCGTCATCGAGTCGATCACCCCGAACAGCCGGTTCATGTCCTTCTCGAGATCGGCGCCGGCGAGCATCTCCTGCATGCCACCCATGCCCGGGATCATGCCGAGCACCTTGCCGAGGGGCCCGAGCCGCCGGGTTTGCTGGAGCATTTTCTTGAAGTCCTCGAGCGTGAACTCGCCGGCCTTCAGCCGCTCCTCCTGCCGCTGCATCTCGTCCTGGTCGAACTTCCGCTGCGCCTCCTCCACGAGCGACACGACGTCGCCCATGCCGAGGATTCGCCCGGCCATCCGTTCCGGGTGGAAGTCCTCGAGCGCCTCGATCTGCTCACCGGTGCCGATGAACTTGATCGGCACGCCCGTCACGCTCTTCACGGAGAGGGCCGCGCCGCCGCGGGCGTCGCCGTCGAGCTTCGTCATGATCACGCCGTCGATCTCGAGCGCGTCGTTGAAGGCCTTCGCGCTCCTGACGGCATCCTGGCCCGTCATCGCATCGACCACGAGGTAGACCTGATCCGGCCCGACCGTGCGGTCGATCTTTGCCAGCTCCTGCATGAGCGGCTCGTCGATCGCCAGCCGTCCGGCGGTGTCGAGGATGACGACGGAGAGTCCCTCCTTCCGCGCCCGGGCCACACCGGCGTTGCAGACGGCGACCGGGTCGCTGGACGAGCCGCCCGGCATGTCGGCCGGCGTGTGCACCGGCACGCCGAGCTGCCGGCCGAGCACGGCGAGCTGCTCGATGGCGGCGGGCCGCTGAAGGTCGGCGGCCACGAGGAGTACGCCGCGGCCCTGCGAGAGGATCCGTTTGGCGAGCTTCGCGCAGGAGGTCGTTTTGCCGGAGCCCTGCAGGCCGCAGAGCATGAGCACCGTCGTGCGGCCCGCCTCGAGGTGAAGCGAGTGGTCCACCGGCCCCATCAGGTTGCACAGCTCGCGGTGCACGATGCCCACGAGCTGCTGGGCCGGGTCGAGCGACTCGAGCACCTTGGCCCCGACCGCATCGGCGACCACCCGGTCGAGGAACCCGTCGGCCACGTCGTAGGCGACGTCGGCCTCGAGCAGGGCCGTGCGGACCTCCGCGAGCCCCTCGCGCATGTTGGCTTCGCTGAGCTTGCCGCGGCCGCGGAGGGAGGTGAGGGCCGAGGAGAGCGAGGCGGTCAGCGATTCGAACATGGCGGCTCCGGGCGTGTGGGAAGCCGCCGATTATATCGGCCGAAAATCCGGGCCGCGCGGCGGCCCCCCGCAGCCTTCCGGTGACGAGCCGCTCGAATCGGGAGCAGGCACACAACGTGCTGCTTGCCCGACGCGTGGCCGGCGGAGCGGCGCATCACCGGAAGGCCGCGGGACGATTCTCAGCTGAACGTGCCGGGTTCGCCGACAACGGGCGCGGACGACGGGCCCGACATGATGCCGCCCCCCTCGCCGCAGGAGTTGCACGGCGAGCCGCAGGCCGGACCGCAGGCGGGCTCGCACACCGGTGCGTGGCACGGGTCGGCCTGCCCGCGGCACGGCGAGCGGAATTCCATGAAGGATGAGCGACGGCACGCGTTGCCGCCGGAGCAGCTGCTGCAGCCGGGGGCGGCCACGAGGCCGCCCAGAATGAGTGCGAGACACAGGAAACGCGACATGACGAAAATCTCCACCGCAGGCGGATCGGGGCGGTTCGCAGAAGACGAGAGGCATCGTCGCCGACGACGCCACACGAACCCTAGCTCACGATCCGGCGCGGGGCGGTCGAGGGGGCTGGAATTTCCGGCGCCACCCCGCGGCGCCATGCGGGTCGTGCGGCCTGTGCGGCGCAGGCACGCTGATGCCGCCGGGCCGGCTTCTCGGATCGGCCTCGGCGGCCGTCTCGCCTGCTGCGCACGTGCTACTTTTTGGCAAGGAGTCATCGAGCGTCGTTCGACGTCGGGGTCATGCCACAGCCACAGCCATCCAACCTCAACGTCCAATGCGTGCGACATGCCTGGTTGCGCGTCGTGCTCGCGGCTGGCTTGGCCCTGGCATGGAGCGGATGGTTCGCGGCTGGCCTCGCGCAGGAGGCCACGAGCGTCTGCCGCGACGCCACCGCGACGCCCTCTTCGGACGACGATGTCTGGCTCGTGAGCACGCGGCACCTGCCGGGCATCTGCCGCCTGCCTGCGGCGGCCAACGTCGTGGTGGAGCACCGCGGTGGTGATGGCCGCTGGCACAGGTCCACGACCGCCGAGCTTCTCTCGGCTGCCGACCGGCCGCTCGTCGTTTTCATCCACGGCAATCGCTACGACACGGGCGACGCCCGCCAGCAGGGCGCCCAGCTTGCCCGGCAGCTCGCCTCGTACAGCCCGGCCGCGGAGCCGGCGCGAACCGTGATCTTTTCCTGGCCGAGCGAGCAGCAGGGCATCCTGCTGAAAGACGGTCGAGCGAAGCATGACCGGGCCCGTGCCGACGCCCACTACCTGGCCTGGCTACTCGGGCAGGTGGAGCCCACCCGGCCGGTGGCCGTGGTCGGCTACAGCTTCGGGGCGATCATCTCGCTCGGAGCGATGAATGATCTCGTGGCCGCAGAACGGGCCGGCCGCAGCGACGTGCAGCCCTGGACGCACCGTGCGGCGGCGACGAATTTCGTGCTCATCGCCCCGGCCGTGCGGTGCGATGCCCTGGCGCCGCAGGGCCCGTATCGCAACTCGGTCGAGTGCATCGACCGGCTGACGCTCGTGATCAACTCCCGGGACGATGCCCTCAGGTTTTTTCCCCTGCTGGAGCGGAACCTGCGGGCCGATGCGTTGGGCTACGTGGGGATGCCGCGGCGTTGGCTGCCGCCGCAGCTCGCCTTCACCGCGACCGACGGTGCGGCGATCATCGGCAAGCACCATGGGCTGCCACTCTATCTCGCGTCGCCGAAACTCACCCGCACGATCGCCTCCGGCGTCCTCGACGGGCTCCAGTAGCTACCGATCGGCGAACCAGGCGGCGGTGCTGGCGAGTCCGTCGGCGAAGGAGACGGTCGGCTTCCAGCCGAGAAGCTGTGCGGCGCGGCTGGCATCGACGAGGTTGCTGCGGAGGTCGCCTGGCCGCGCGGGTCCGTGCAGCGGCTGCGGCAGTGGCGCGGATCGACCGCGATCGGCGAGCGTGGCCGCGAGCGCCTGCCGCAGCTGCGCCTCGAGTTCGTTGACATCGGTGCCGAGACCAGTGCCGATGTTGAGGCTCGTGAGCGTTTTCGGCTGGATGGCGGGCAGGTCGGCCGTGATCGCGATCAGGTTGGCCCGGGCGACGTCTGGTCCGTAGACGTAGTCCCGCACATAGCGGCCGTCACCGTTGATCGTGGCCGGCTCGCCGGCGAGCAGCTTCTTGCAGAAGATCGCCACCACGCCCGCCTCGCCGTGCGGGTTTTGTCGGGGGCCGTAGACGTTGGAGTACCGGAGCGCCACCGCCGCCAGGCCGTGCTCCTCGGCGTAGAACTTGAGGTATCGCTCGCCCACCCACTTGGTGATTCCGTAGGGGCTCATGGGGTTGGCTGGTGTCGACTCGGGTGCGGGCGTCGTGACGTCGCCATAGAGCACGCCGCCGCTCGACGCGAACACGAACCGCCCGCAGCCCTGCCGCACGGCGGCGTCGAGCACGTTGATGAGTCCGATGCAGTTGACCTGGGCGTCGAACAGCGGCTCCCGCACCGAGCGGCTGACCGACATCTGGGCCGCCTGGTGGCAGATGGCGTCGGGCTTCTCCGCGGCGACGGCCCGGCCGACGGCCGCGGCATCGACGATGTCGGCCACGTGCAGCGGCACGCCCGGGGGCAGGTTGTCCCGCGATCCGGAGGAGAGGTCGTCGAGCACGGCCACGCCGTGGCCCGCGGCCAGGAGGGCATCGACGATGTGGCTGCCGATGAATCCGGCACCGCCGGTGACGAGGATTTTCATGTGAGATCGCCTGGGGGCGGTTATGTGGCCCACGCCCGCGACGCCGCCGGTGGAGCGCGGTGGACCCGCTTCAAGATACCGCGGACCGGTCGGCTCACACCTGCAGGTGGGAATTCACGGGTGGCGGAGCGATACTGGAGCCGTTGCACAGTCGCCCCCTCATTTCCCTCCCCGCGAGAATCCTC
>JBILVW010000096.1:0-8780 GCA_044370205.1 Pirellulales bacterium
CACTACCGGAGCGTGAAGGTGAAGCGGCTGCCGTAAGGGCGAGCCGCTCGCCACCTCCCCATACAAGCCCCCAGGCGCAAGCCGGGGGATGATGTGGGCCGCTTCGGAATGGACGCCGCAATATCCCCCTGCTTGCGCATGGGGGCTTTTATTGGACAGACGAAAGGAAGCCCCCAGGCGCAAGCCGGGGGACATCGGGCGCAAGCCCGACCGCAAGCAGGGGGATGATCACCTCCCATACAAGCCCCCATGCGCAAGCCGGGGGATGATCACCTCTCATACAAGCCCCCATGCGCAAGCAGGGGGATCCCCGGGGTTTCAGTTTCCGGCCGGTCATGCCGATAATGCGGATGATGACGGTCGGTCGGCCTCGGGGCCGGGGTTCGGCCGCGGGCACGAGGAGAGCGGGAAATGGTCACGACGAAGCTGCCGTCCGGGGTTCGCAACGACATCACCCAGTGCATCGGGCGGACGCCGCTCGTGCTCCTCCGGCGGGTGACCGACGGCTGCGTGGCCACCGTCGTCGGCAAAATCGAGAACATGAACCCGCTCTGGAGCGTGAAGGACCGCATCGCCTGCGCGATGATCGACACGGCCGAGCAGGCGGGGCAGATCGGCCCCGACACCGTGATCATCGAGCCCACGAGCGGCAACACGGGCATCGGCCTGGCATATGTCTGCGCCGCCCGCGGCTACAAGCTCCGCGTGACGATGCCCGAGAGCATGAGCCTGGAGCGGCGGCGGATGCTCAAGGCACTGGGCGCCGAGCTCGTGCTCACGCCGGCCGCGGAGGGCATGCCCGGCGCCGTACGGCACGCCGAGGATATCAGCCGCTCGAGCAGCCAGTTCTTCATGCCGCAGCAGTTCAAGAACCCGGCCAATCCGGAGGTGCATCGCCGCACCACGGCAGAAGAGATCTGGGCCGACACCGACGGGCAGGTGGACATCATCGTGTGCGGCGTGGGCACCGGCGGCACGATCACGGGCGTGGGCGAGGTGCTCAAGCAGAAGAAGCCCGACGTGAAGGTCGTGGCCGTCGAGCCGGCCAACAGCCCGGTGATCACGCAGAAGCTCGCGGGCCAGCCGATCAAGCCGGGCCGCCATACGATCCAGGGCATCGGGGCAGGCTTCATTCCCGACATCCTCAATCTGAACGTGATCGACGAGGTGATCCGCGTCGACGACGAAGACGCAATGGAGACCGCTCGCCAGATGGCGAAGCGGGAGGGTCTGATGTGCGGCATCAGCTGCGGCGCGGCGGCCTGGGGCGCGCTCCACGTGGCCCGCCGGCCCGAGAACGCCGGCAAGCTCGTGGTCGTGGTGCTCCCCGACCTTGGTGAGCGGTATCTCTCGACCCGGCTCTTCCCGGAGTGACCGAGCCTCACCCGAGTTCGAGCTTCACCCGCCGCGGCATGGCCAGCCGGCCGAGCATGCCGACCGACCCTTTCGGCAGGCCGAGGAACTCGAGCCGCTCGAACCAGCCCGCCGCCTCGCCACCGAGCTTGCCCACCTGCGTGCCCCGCAGATCGAGGTGCCGCAGGCCCTTGAGCTCCTTGAGCTGCAACAGCCCCTCGTCGGTCATGGAACCGCCCGCGAGGTCGAGCGTGGCGAGGTCCTTGAGCGAGTCGGCCCGGAACCCGAGCAGGATCGCGAACACGTCGTCGGCCGCCGGATTCCGCAGCCGCACGGTCACGAGCTTGTCGGCCACGTGGCCGAAGTCGTCGCCGAACGACTTTCGCAGCCAGTCGGTCTCCTCCATCTCGATCTCGCCGCCGCGCTCGATCGTCTCCGTGGCCACCTCCTGCTGCTGGGCGTAGGCCTCGATCTTCGACGCCAGCCATTCGAGCTTGCTGGCCTTGAACTTGACGAAGTCGTTGGCCTCCTCGAAGGCGGCCTGGAGCTTCACGAACTCCGCCGGGTCGCCTCCCCGGTCGGGATGCATCGCCATCGCCTTGGCGAGGTAGGCCTGCCTCACGTCCTCGAGCGTGAGCGGCGGCCGCAGGCCGAGCATGGCAAGGCAGGCGGGGACTTCGGGTTCCGAATGAGTGGTCATGCCGGGCGGTCGCTCCGAGGAAGACTGGAGAGGGTACGTGAGGCTGGGGTGACTGGGCAATTGCAGGGGTCGCTCAGCCTAAGCCCGCGCAGCCCAAACCGGGCCGGGAACGGCAGAAGTCTCCTCGCAGAGGGCCGCGGCCCGCCCAACGCTCGTCGAGCTTCCGCCGATTCCCGGCCCTTCCCGCAGCGAACGGTCACCCCGTCAGTTCATCGGCCTTGCCCGGAAATGGCCGGTCTTCCATGATTCTCCCGCCTTGCCACGGTGGGCCGGGCGATCGGACGGACATGGAGGGTGACGTGATGAAGGTCGAGTGGCTTCGCGGGCGACGCGTGCGCGAGATCGGGACGGCGGTGGTCGTGGTCGGGGCCTGTCTCGCCTGGCGGCTGGCAATGCCCACGACATCCTCCGAGGCCGCTCCCCCGGTCGCATCGGCCCGCAAGCAGCCGGCGGCCCCAGCCGAGACGCCTCCGGCCGCCCGCCCGATCGCGCTGGTCAACGGCGCCGAGGTCACCGCCGATCAGCTCGCCGCGGAATGCCTCAGCCGCCACGGCGCGGTCGTGGTCGAGACGCTGGTCAACCGGGCCGTGATCGAGCAGGCCTGCCGCCGCGGCGGGATCGCCGTGACGCCCCAGGACATCGATGCCGAGATCGAGGCGATGTCGCGGCGGTTCAGCGTGCCCCGCGACAAGTTCCTGGAGCTCATCCAGCAGGAGCGGGGCGTGACGCCGAAGCAATACACCGACGACATCCTCTGGCCGACACTCGCCCTGCGGCGGCTGGCGAGCGCCGCCGTCGAGCCCACGCCCGAGGAGCTCCAGACGGCGTTCGAGAAACAGTTCGGCCCCGCCGTGAAGGCCCGGATCATCGTCGCACGCACGCAGGCCGAGGCAGAATCGCTGCGGGCCAAGGCCCTCGCGGCTCCCGACGACTTCCCGGCCCTCGCTCGGCAGCATTCGGTGGACGTGGCCAGCGCCAGCGCCAACGGCTGGGTGCAGCCGATCCGCCCGCATTCCGGCGATCCCGCCTTCGACCAGGCGGCCTTCCGGCTCCGTGCCGGCGAGATCTCGCCGGTCGTGCAGGTGGCCGACCAGTTCATCGTGCTCAAGTGCGAGGGCCATCTGCCCGCCGACACCGTGAAGCTCGAGGACGTGCGGCCCCGGCTCGCCGAGGACATCCGCGAGAAGAAGAGCCGCCAGGCATCGGGCGACGTGTTCAAGAAGCTGCAGGATGCCACGACGGTGGAGAACGTGCTCAACGACCCGGCCAAATCGGCCGCCATGCCGGGCGTGGCGGCCCGCGTGAACGGCGAGCCGATTCCGGTCGATCGCGTGCGGGACGTATGCGTGGAGCGGCACGGGAACGACGTGCTCGAGATCCTGATCTCGCGAAAGCTCCTCGAGCAGGCGCTCGCGGCCCAGAAGCAGCAGGTGATGCAGGCCGACATCGACGCCGAGATCGCCCGCGCCGCCGAATCGATGGGCTTCGAGAAGGCCGACGGCACGCCCGACGTGCAGACCTGGCTCGCCCGCGTGACCCGCGAGGAGAAGATCCCGCTGCGGCACTATCTCGAAGACGTGGTCTGGCCGACCGTGGCCCTCAAGAAGCTGGTGGGCAGCGTGCCCGTCACGCAGGAGGATCTCGACAAGGCCTACGCGGCGACGTTCGGCCCGCGGGCCCGCTGCCGGATCGTGGTGCTCGACAATCAGCGTCGGGCCCAGGAGGTGTGGCAGCTCGCCCGCCAGAACCCCACGGCCGAGCATGTCGGCACGCTCGCGGAACAGTATTCGGTCGATCCCACCACGAAGTCGCTGCGCGGCGAGGTGCCGCCGATCCGCCGCTGGGGCGGTCAGCCGGCGCTCGAGCGGGAGGCGTTCGCCTTGAAGCCGGGCGAATTGTCGGGCGTGGTGCAGGTGGCCGACCGGTTCATGGTGATCCTCTGCGAGGGCTTCACGGCCCCGGCGCAGGTCTCGCCGCAGGAGGCCCGCGACGAGCTCCACGCCGACATCTTCGAGAAGAAGCAGCGGATCGAGATGGCCCGCCACTTCACGCATCTCCGCGAGTCGGCGGCGATCGACAACCTGCTCGCCGGCACGAGCCAGTCGCCCACCCTGCGCCGCGGCGGTCCGCCGCCCGCCGCGGGGCTGCCGCAGACGACGATCACGAAGACGGAGGCGGCCGAACTCGCCGCCCCGCGGGCCGGCAGCCGTAAGGCCACGCAGCCGTCGGGTCCGTCGGGCGTCGTGCCCGCGTCACTCGAGCAGTGAGCGGCTGCGGGCCGCCAAAGGCCGTGCATGGAAGCCCCGATGCGCAAGCAGGGGGATCAATCCGGCCATCCCCCGGCTTGCGCCTAGGGGCTTGTATGAGAGGCACTCCCCCGGCTTGCGCCTGGGGGCTTGGATGACAAGCTTGCTCACGGCGCGGGCATTTCCCAAGCGGAACGGTACGAGAGCCCCGTGTCGGTGGCCTCGAGCAGCGACGTGCTCGCCCCGAACATCCCCTCCATCTCGGCCGCTGAAGGAAGCAGCGGCTGGAGCTTCGCGAGCAGCTCGCGATACACCGGCTGCACGTCGCCCGACTCGAGACTGGCGACGACCTCCCGCACGAGCCCCAGCATGCCGCCCGTGTGCGTGGCATCACCCAGCGAGAACAGCCGCGCCGGCACCGGCGGCAGCATCCCAGCCGCCCGCGTGACCGCCGGACTCTCGCGGAGCGACGCCGCACCGGCCGGCGGCGTGCGGATCCCGGCGAGCGTCTTCTCGAGCGCATCGGTACCGATCGCCACGACGAGATGCTGCTGGCCGACGAACACCGCCGGCCCATCCGGGACGCGGATGCCGCGGAAGCCCTGCTCCTCGACGATCTCGGCCTTCGCCATCGGGGCGAGCCGTTGCAGGATCTTTTGAAACGGCGCCTCGTCGGTCACCTTCCAGACCAGGGCCAACCGGTCGGCGACAGGCATGCCGGTGAGCGGGCCCGTCTCCTTGCGTGCCTTGCGGGCCTCGGCCAACGCGGCCGCCACCTGAGGCGGATAGCTGACGATCCAGTGGCGGGTGCCGAAGGCCGAGAGCACGCCGGCCAGATCGAGGCCCATCCAGCCCTGGGTCTGCATCTCCGCGGCCGTGAACATGTTGGCGGTCTCTTCACCCCCCTCAGCCACCGCGATTTCGCGGATCGTCTGGTAGGCCTTGCCGAGGTCGAGGGAAATCTGTGTGAGATCGACCGCTTCGCTGGTCACGAACGTCGGCACCTCCGCCGCATCGGCCTCCTGTTCGAGAATCCGCATCGCGCCCTGCCGAGGGGCGGGCAGCGACACGAAAAGTCCTTGGCGATACGCATCGCCGTCGAGTGTGTGCCGCCAGGCGAGAGGGCCGATCCCGGCGATCCCCACGGCATCGAGCCTCGACATCGATTCTTGGCTTCCGCCCGTCACTCGCCGCACGAGGCCGCCCAGATCGACCATCATGTCCAGCAGCGTGATGCCCGCGGGGAGCGACTCCTGCATGCCGGGCGTCTGGAGCACGGTGGCGAGCGGTGCCTCGTCGGCCGTCGCGTGGGCCGCGAGGAACTGCTCGAAGATCTGCCGCGCCTCGTCGCTGCCGCTCTCGCTCTCGAAGTCTCGAGGCTTGTCATCCTGCCGCGCGGCAACCTGGAGCTGCATCGTGCCATCGGAGCCGACTCCTACCTGGAAGCCGCCGGCCCTGCCCAGCGGCAGCGTCTGCCCCATCAGCAACCGGCCATCGATCCGGGCGTTGAACGAGTGGACAAGACCGGTCTGCACGGGCTTGGACATGCGGGCCTGCGCCTCGGCCTGCTTGCGAAGCTCTTGAAGCTTTTCGGCACTCGGCTCTCCTTCCAGCGTGATCGAGCCGGTCCGGCCCATGACCGGCTGGGCGAGCCACACGACCTCGTGCCCCGCCATCTCCACATCCGTCCGCCGCACCGGCGGCTCGCCCCCCTTCGACACCAGTTCCTCGGCCCGCTGCTTGAGCGCAGCCATGCAACGGCCCGCCGGCTCACTCCCGGGCTCAGCCCAGCCGACGAACAGCGCCACCGGCGGCAGGTCGCCCTCCCGCGACCGCACGATCAGCGCCGCGCCCGCGTTTCCGGCAAAGCCAGCCGAGAGGTCATCCTGCGAAAGGCCGTAACGGCCGAGCATCTCGTCGAGCTTGGCCGTGCCCTCGCCATCACCGTCCGCAGACTCGGCGGGCCACAGCCGCGGCACCATCAGCTCCCACGCCTTCCGCGCCCGCTCCGGCGACAACGCGATCGCACCGAACCGGGTCTGCTCGCGAACCGCCTGGAGAAAGTCGGCCGGCCGCGGCAGGCGAACCATCGCAACCGTGTCGGCAGGCAGACACTCCCAACTGGGCCGAAGGTCGTCGGCCCGGGCCGAGGCGGCGGCTAGCAGAAGCGCGGCGACCGCGAACGGAAAACGGGACGAGCGCATGAGGAGCCTCCGAGAAATCCCCCGGCTTGCGCCTAGGGGCTTGTATTGGGAATGGGGAGCCCCCCGATCATCCATCCCCCGGCTTGCGCCTGGGGGCTTGTATGGATGGAACGGTCGAGGCCTACGGGCTTGACTGAGCATTCGGGCGAAACGGGGGCGGCAGATACGTGACCCCGTTTTGTGGCTGTGACTCGTCGTAGAGATACGAATCCCGGTGCTCGAGGAAGTCGATCAGGTCGCAGGCCGGGATCCCGAAGGCGAGGCCGTCGAACACGGCGGCACCGGCGCAGGCCACGGCGACCACCTCGCCACGGGCGTTGAAGATCGGACCGCCGCTGTTGCCCGGATTGATCGCGGCGTCGGTTTGGATGAGCCGCATCTGATCGATCGTGCGGGTGGTGCTCGACACGATGCCCTGCGTCACGCTCCGCTCCATCCCCAGCGGATTGCCGATTGCGAACACCATGTCGCCGACCCGCAGATCGTCGCGATCGTTGATCACGACGGGCTCGGGCAGCCACCCCTTCGCCTCCTCGAGATCGAGCTGCAGGATGGCGAGATCACGGAGCGGCTGCAGCGCGACGATCTTCACCTTCAGCAGTTCTTTCTTCTCGAAGCCCTTGTCGGTCTTGCGGAAGAGCGTCACCTGAAGCCGCGTGTTCTTTTCGACCACGTGGTAATTGGTCACCACGTGTCCCTCGCGACTCGTGATGAACCCAGTGCCGAGGCCGCCCGGATTGCGGATCAGCACGACCGCCTCGCCGAACCGCTTCACGAGCTCCGGCACATCGCGGGCCTCCAGGCGGCCGGTGCGGAAGATGCCGCGGTCGGTGGCGGCCGAGGCGGCAGCCGAGCCGTCACCCGCAGCGCCACGCTGCACGTCGAGCAGCCGCTTCGCCGGAATCTGCAGGACGTCGAAGCCGAGATCGAGGGCCACGCCGTCGTCGTTCTCCCGCAACAGCGGCGCCGTCACCTTGCCGCCGCCCACGAGCGTGACGGTGACGACCTCGGCCGCGCCGGCTCCGGCCGTCACGGCGAGGCACGCGGCCCCCGCGACCCAGCCGGTCAATGCGGCAACGGGGGATGTATGACGCACGTTCATGGCTGCTCCTTCTGCGTCGCCGCGACGCCGGCCTGGCCGCCGCCGGCCGAGTCGCGGCCGGGGTCTCGCCCGAGGTAGATCACGAGCCGATCCTGGCTCAGCATCACGAGGTCGCGGGACTCGTCACCGTCGGCATCGAGGCCGGCGGTCCGTCGCGGCTCGGCGACGAGATCCTTCGATTCGCCGCCGTCGTAGGGATACTTGCGGTCTTCGAACACCTTCCACGACACCGACCGCTCGAGCGGATCACCGCCGTGCCGCAAAAGCGCCGTGAGCTGATGCTTGCGGTCGTCACACAGGGCCAGGTCATCGCGGCCGTCGCCATCGAGATCGGTGGCCTGGATGCGGTGGATCGTCGACTCGCTCACGCCGCTGCGGCGGCCGACGCGGCCATCGACGCTCTCGAGCAGCTTGAGCTCCCACGGCTCGCCTCGAGACAGTCGCACGATCCGCTCCTGATCCACGAGCACGACTCCGAGCACAGGGTCGTCCCGCAGGCTCACACCCGCCGGCGGCTTCACCGTTTCAGCGGGCCGCATCACGCCCGCTCCGTCGGCGACGAGGCGATGCAGGAACGCCCCGCCCTGCTCCAGCGCCCAGGCCTGGGCAGGAGCACCCGCCTCCCGGCCGGCGATCGGAAGGTAGGCCGCGATTTTCTGTCCTTCCGTGAGCATGACCTGGTCGCTGGGATGCAGATCGTCGCCGAGCCACTGCAATACGCCGTCGGTGAGCCGGGCCTTGCGGAACACACCACCGACGTCGAGAAGCTGGTATTCGCCGAGGTCCACCTTCGCCAGCAGCGTGGGCGAGCTGACGACGGGCTTGTCGCCGTCGAGCGTGACGAGCTTGCCGTTGGGCGCGAACGCATCCTGCACGATGAGCGTGGAACCGCCGAGCCAGACGACCTGATCGACCTTCGCGCCGAGGTTCGCGAATCGGGTCTTCACCGGCTCTGGCTTGTCGGCTGGCCAGACGAAAAGGTCGAGGTCGCTCCCGACCCGCTGGGCCCACCAGGTCGTCGAGCCGACCGTGTCGAGCGCGAGGATCTTGCGGTCCTTGCCCTCCTGCTCCCAGGGCTGCGGATAGGTGAGCCGGCCGTTCTCCCAGCGGCAGCGGTGCAGGTCGGCGGCGTCCTTCGTCCAGAGCAGGAGCAGGCCCCGATCGGCCTCGGGCGC
>JBILVW010000097.1:0-8687 GCA_044370205.1 Pirellulales bacterium
CGAGGCGAGGCGGGTGCCGTCAGCCGAGAAGGCGACGCTGGTCACCCAGTCCTTGTGGCCCTTGAGAACCGCATACTCCTTGGAGTCCGACGTGTTCCAGATGCGGACCGTGCGATCGGCGCCGGCCGTCGCCAGCCGCGAACCATCGGGAGAGTAGGCGACGGCCCAGAGCACGTCACCGTGGCCTTCGAGTTTGCCCTTCTCGGCGCCGTCGGCTGCGTTCCAGAGCTTCACGAGTTTGTCACCGCCCCCCGTGGCAAGCGTGGCTCCATCACGGGAGAAAGCCACGGCGGTCACGGCGCCGGTGTGGGCCGGCACCGCCTTCACCTCGCCGCCCGTGGCCGTGTCCCAGAGTACGACGGTGCCATCTTCACCGGCCGAGGCCAGCCGCGTGCCGTCGGGCGAGAAGGCGAGCGACCTGACCCAGCCCTTGTGCTTCTTGAGGTCGTGCTTGAGTGTGCGAGTCTGCAGATCCCAGAGCTTCACGAGGCCGTCGTAGCCCGCCGTCGCGGCGAGCTTGCCGTCGGCCGACACCTTCACCGCCCACACGGCCGTCGGATGGCCCGCAAGATCGCCCACCCGGCTGCCGTCCGCGACTTTCCATACGACGACGTCGCCCGGCCGATAGAGCAGGCTCTCGCCGCCGGCTGTCACGAGCAGGCTGCCGTCTCGGGTGTAATCAGACGCGATGACCCAGCGCTTGAAGTCGGAGAGCTTCGCGGCAGGCTGCGGGGGCGCGGGGTCGGCTGCCTGCGAGCCTCCGGGCATACCAACCGTCGCCAGCAGGATCATGGCCCACAGGCCAGGCTTCATCGGCTTCATCGCGGTTCTCCTCGGAAACGACCTGCCTCGAGAATGCACACCGTGTGGTGCATGGCAGCTGCCGTGAGCCCGTGAGTATAGTGGCCCCACCACCCGATTGGGAGCAGACGAGACCATGACGAAGTCGGCCCACGCCCGTTCCGCGAAGCCTGCGAAATCGTCCACCAGAGAGCCGCGCGGGGCGGTGCTCGTGGCCAGCGGCGACCTGCGGGAAGAGGCCAATCGCGTCTGCTGGCCGGCGCAGAAGCAGCTCGAGTCCGACCTCACCGCGGCGTTCGCCCGAGCCGGCTGGACTCTCGAACGTGGCCACACGGTCTCCCGCTCCCGCGGCCACGGCTTCATCGCCAGTGCCCGGGAGGGCCTCGACGTGTTCGCCACGATCGACGAGCAGGCCCCGCTCGTCGTGGCCGAGGCGGTCTGGCAGTACTCCAACCACGTGCTGCCCGGCCTCTCGACCCACAAGGGCCCGATCCTCACCGTCGCCAACTGGTCGGGCCAGTGGCCCGGCCTCGTCGGCATGCTCAACCTCAACGGCTCACTCACGAAGGCCGGCGTCCCCTACGCCACGCTCTGGGCCGACGACTTCTCGAGCCCGAGCTTCGACCGCCATCTCGCCGCCTGGATCGACCACCGCGGCGTCCACCACGACATGAGCCACGTGGTGCCGATCGACCGCGTGAAGATTCCGCGGCCCGTGGCCGATGTGGCGGGAACGATCGCGGCGGACCTCCGCCGCCGCAAGGCGCTGATGGGCGTGTTCGACGAGGGCTGCATGGGGATGTTCAACGCGATCATCCCCGACCGGCTCCTGCACGCGACCGGCGTATTCAAGGAACGGCTCAGCCAGAGTGCCCTCTATCACGAGACCACCCGCGTGTCCGATGCCGAGGCCAAGGGCGTGCTCCGCTGGCTCGAGGACGCCGGCATGCGGCTTCAGTTCGGCAAGGACGAAGCCACCGACCTGACGCGGGCCCAGGTGCTTCTCCAGTGCAAGATGTACGTCGCCGCGGTGCGACTGGCCGATCGCTTCGGCTGCGACTGCATCGGCATCCAGTATCAGCAGGGGCTCAAGGATCTGCTGCCGGCGAGCGATCTCGTCGAGGGCATGCTCAACGACTCCAAGCGGCCCCCGGTCACGGCCGAGGGCTCGTCGCGGGTGCTCTTCAAGGGCCGGCCACTCACCCACTTCAATGAGGTGGACGAATGCGCGGGGCTCGACGGCCTGCTGACGCAGCGGGTGCACGAGGCCCTCGGCGAGCCGGTGGAAAACACGCTCCACGACATCCGCTGGGGCGACTGGGATCAGTCGCGGTCCACCGACCAGTGGGTCTGGGTGTTCGAGATCTCGGGCGCCGCGCCGCCGAGCCACTTCGTCGGTGGCTGGAAGGGGGCCCGTGGCTTCCGGCAGCCGCCGATGTATTTCCGGCTGGGGGGCAGCACGCTGGCGGGCGTGAGCAAGCCGGGCGAGATCGTCTGGAGCCGGATCTGGGTGGATGGCACAGGCGACGCGCCCTCCGGCCGCGGCGGGCCGGACTCGGGGCCTTCCGGCCGCGGCGGGCCGGACTCGGGGCCTTCCGGCCGCGGCGGGCCGGACTCGGGTGAAAAGCTGTGCATGGATATCGGCCGCGCCCAGGTCGTGTCGCTGCCCGAGGAGGAGACCCGTCGGCGGCTCGAAGCCACGACGAAGCAGTGGCCGATCATGCATGCCGTGACGTATGGCGTGTCCCGCGACCAGATGATGGCCCGCCACAAGGCCAACCACATCCAGGTGGCCTACGCGAAGGACGCCGCCGGCGCCGACCGGGCCGCGCTCATGAAGGCCGCCGTCGCCCGCGAACTCGGCATCGAGGTCTCGTTCTGCGGCACCCGCGGCCCCGGCGGCTCGTCGTCGGTTCGCTGGGGCTGACCGACGCCGCCGCCGACAACGACGCCGCCGACGCTGCCGCATCGGGGATCCCCAGGCCTCGCGCCCGGGGGCTTGTATCGGAAAAAAAGCCCCGAGCGCAAGCGAGGGGATCCCGCGGCGCAAGCCGCGGACGGCCATGCCCAACCATCGCCGCCGCCGCCGGGCCGAACCGGATGACGGTCGCACCGTATATTGCCGTCCTCGGCAGGTCTTTCGATACACGAGCGACAGGACGTCACAATCATGAAACGCAGCGGCTACCTCGGCATCGATGCGGGCACGCAGGGTCTTTCGGTCATCTTCACCGACGACGACATGCGGATCCTCGCCCACGGCGAAGGGGGCTACGAGATGGTCGCCGGCCTCGGTGCCGAGTGCTACGAGCAGCGGCCCGGCGACTGGGAGGCGGCCCTCCGCGCGGCGATGGCCGACCTGCGGGTAAAGCTCGCTGCCGCCGGCATCGAGCCCGACGTGCGGTCGATCGGCGTCTCAGGGCAGATGCACGGCGAGGTGCTGGCCGACGGCGTCGGGGCGGCGCTCGGCCCGGCGCGGCTCTGGTGCGACGGCCGCAACGAGGCCGAAGGGCATGAGCTCACCGAGCGGTTCGGCGTGAAGTGCCCGAAGCGGCTCACGGCCGCCCGCTGGCTGTGGACGATCCGCAACCGGCCGGAGCTCGCCGCGCGGGCGCACCATCTCACCACGCCGTCGGGCTGGCTCGCACGGTGCCTCACGGGGGAGTGGAACCTCGGCATCGGCGACGCGGCCGGCATGTTTCCGATCGACCAGGCCACGCTCGACTACGACAACCGGCTGCTCGCCGAGTTCGACGCGCTGGTCGAGAGCCACCGCGGCGGCCCGCCCGTAAAGCAGCTCCGCGACCTTCTGCCACACGTTCGCAAGGCGGGCGAGGACGGCGGCAGGCTCGACGCCGCAGGTGCGGCGCTGCTCGGCCTGCCCGTCGGCACACCCGTCGCGCCGGCGGAGGGCGACCAGCCCGCGGCGCTCACGGGCTCGCTGATCGGCCTGCCCGGGATGGTGTCCATGAGCTTCGGCACGAGCGTCTGCGCCAACTCGGTGGGCGACCGGCCGTTCCGCGGTGTGTCGCAGGCGATCGACCACTTCTGCGCCCCCGACGGCCGGCCGATCAACATGGTGTTTCTCCGCAACGGCACCACGCCGATGAACACGGTCGTGGAGATGTTCGGCAAGGTGAATGGTGTCGGCCGGGGCGATGCCTTCGCGGCCGTGATGCCGCAGCTGCTCGCGGCGGCCGACGACTGCGGCGGCTTGGCGGCGATCCCCTTTATCGATGACGAGCCGGGGCTCGGCGTGTCGCGGGGCGGAAGTGCGGGACTCATCGGACTCAACGCCGACAACGCGGCGCCCGGCAACGCCGCGAAAGCGATGCTGCTGGCGACGATCTTCAACCTGCGGATGGGGAGCGACCAGCTCGACGCTCAGGGCTTCCCGCGGACGGAGATCATCCTCTCCGGCGGCCTCACGAAGACCCCCGCCCTCGGTCAGCTGCTGGCCGACGCCTTCGACACCCCGGTCGTGATCCTCGACGGGGCGGTCGAGGGTACGGCCTCGGGTGCGGCACTGATGGCGAAGTATCGGGATGCGTCGCTCGCCGGCCGTTCCCGCCCGTGGCCCGACTTCCTCGCCGCCCACGCCTCGGGCACGCCGACCCGGTTCACCCCCCGGCCGGTGGCCGTGGCCACGCTCGCCCGCGGCCTCGCCCGCCACCGGCAGCTGGTCGGCCTTCACGCCCAGCTGGCGGGGATTGCAACCGGGTGATGTTCGGGCCACTCACGACACCGCGAGCATCCGCTCCAGGGCGGTGAGGGCCCATTTCGCCGTCTCGTCGTCCACCCGGATCACGTTCACCGGCTTGCCCGCGGCGATGTGCTCCAGGCTCCAGCAGAGGTGGGCCAGGTCGATCCGATACATGGTGGCGCACATGCACACGACGGGCGACAGGAACCGGATCGTCTGGTCCGGATGGTTCTGCTCCAGCCGCTTCACGAGATGGAGCTCGGTACCGATCGCCCACTTCGTGCCGGGCGGGGCCGCCTCGACCTGCTTGATGATGTAGCTCGTCGAACCGGCGAGGTCGGCCTTGTCCACCACCTCCATCGCGCACTCCGGGTGCACGAGCACCTTCACGCCCGGCATGTTGGCCCGCATCGCATCGACGTGCTCGGGCTTGAACATCGCATGCACGCTGCAGTGCCCCTGCCAGAGCACCACGCGGCTCTGCTGGAGCTGCTCCCGCGAGTTACCGCCGAGCGCGCGGTCGTGCGGGTTCCAGACGCACATCTCGTCGAGGGGAATGCCCATCTTCCGGGCGGTGTTGCGGCCGAGGTGCTGGTCGGGGAAGAAGAGCACGCGGCGGCGGCGGGCGAAGGCCCAGTCGAGCACGGCACGGGCGTTGCTCGACGTGCAGACGATGCCGCCGTGCCGGCCGCAGAAGGCCTTGAGGCTCGCGGCCGAGTTGATGTAGGTGACGGGCGTGACGTCGGACGTGTCGATCACCGTGCCAAGGTCGGCCCAGGCATCCTCCACCTGGTCGATCGCGGCCATGTCGGCCATCGAGCAGCCGGCCGCCATGTCGGGCAGCACGACCGTGACCCGGCGGCCCCCGCGGGCAGCGACCCGCTCCGGCCGGTTGGCGAGGATGTCGGCCGTCTCGGCCATGAAGTGCACGCCGCAGAAGGCGATCGCCTCGCAGTCGGCCCGCTCCGCGGCTGATTTCGAGAGCTGGTAGCTGTCACCCTGGAAGTCGGCGTGGGCGATCACGCCGTCCTGCTGGTAGTGATGGCCGAGGATCACGAGCCGGGATCCAAGCTGCCGGCGGACGGCCTCGATGCGCTCGGACAGGGCCGCATCTTCGAGCCCCCGGTAGGCGGGAAACGGGGAGGCGAGGGCGGGGGCAGTGGCGGTAGCTGTCATGGTGTCTCCGAGTATATGCAGCCCGTGCAGCCATACCCGGCCGCGGTATACTGCCGCCCCCGGGCCAGGCTGCTCAGGCCCTCACGCACACTCTCCAAACGGAAGGACGACGAGGTCACATGGCGCGAAAAGTCGTGAATCGCAAGGAACTGCGGGCCCAAGCGGATGCGGCGGAGGCCCGCGGCAAGACGGCCAAGAAGGAGAAGCCGGTCAAGGAGAAGAAGGAGAAGAAGGAAAAGGCCGTCAAGGAAAAGAAGGTCGCGGCCAAGAAGACGACCCGGAAGAAGGTGGTGAAGGAGACCCGCATGAAGGCCTACTGGGGCGTCTTCAACCAGGGCATGAAGCGGCTGGCGATGTTCGAGTACGCCGACAAGAAGGCCGCCGACAAGAAGGCGTCGGAGCTGGGCACCAACCACTTCGTGCAGCTGATCAAAGAACCGATCGTCGAGGCGTGAGCCGATCCCCGCGTTACCACGCGGGGCTTTCATAAAAGCCCCAAGCGCGAGCGAGGCGATCCGTATACAAGCCCCAAGCGCGAGCGAGGGGATCCGTGTAAAAGCCCCAAGCGGGAGCGAGGGGATCGGTCGGCGGGAGCCGACCCGCGTCGCATTCATTCCGCTCCCGAGCTACCACGGGCTCTTCCACTCGCCCCAGGCCGCGAGGTAGCGGGCGAGGCCGGGGCACTCCCCGGCCTTGTCCTCGATCCACCGGCGGGCCTGTTCGATGAGCGCATGCTCCCGCTTGATGTCGATGTCGCCGGCGACCACCCGCGACCGCAGAAACACGAAATAGGTGTCGAGCACGTCGCTGCGGCAGTAGTCGTGGATCTCCGCCTTCTTCCCGGCGTCCCACAGCTCTTGCACCATGTGGCCGGCCACCTCCATCTTGCCCGGCTTGCCGATCAGGTTGGCCGCCAGCGACAGCCCGCCGTTGAACCGCGACGCTCCCGAATTGGTCAGCCATTCGTGCAGGTCGAAGTGGGCTGCCGTGTTGTAGCGGTACCGCGGCTGGTCGAAGTTCCGGGCGTCCTCGGCGAACCAGTCGGGGATCTGGATCCCGTAGCGAAACGCACACAGTTCCAGAAGCGGCATGTCGAAGCCACGGCCGTTAAACGACACGAGCCGGGGCCGCTGATACCGCCGCCAGCCCTCCCAAAACTTCCGCACGATCTCGTGGGGCCGCGACTCCTGCTCGTCGAGGGCCACGAGATCCTGGAGAGCCAAATCCTTGCCGAGCTTGGCGATCACGAGCGAGACGGGCAGCTGGAACGTGTAGGGAATGAAGTCCTTCCCGTTCTCCGCCTGCAGCTCGCCCCGATACCGGGCGATCGCCTTCTCCGGCGTGAGATTCTCCCCCGGATACCGCAACCGCGACACGAGCGCCCCGTCGGCGACGCTTTCGATGTCAAACACGAAATACTTGGTGTCAGATGCGGCCATGTGCGGCTCCAGGGTAGGTGATCTCTTTCAGCGTGGTTCGGCGGCGAAACGGCAGAAGTCTCCTCGCGGTGAAGCTCGCTTCTTCCACGACCTGCGGCGGCTCAATCGCCAGAAGGTCGCGATCTTCAATGCTCGTCGAGCTTCCGCCGATTCCGCCGCCTCCGTTTCACGTGCATGAAGGATGGGCTCACTCCACCACGGGAGGCGAGAGGGTCGGTGCAAGCTCGAGGAGCATTTGGACCGAGTCTTCGAGGTCCACCGCGACGATCTGAAAGACCGCGAAGCGGCGACTTGTACCGCCCTCGAGCCGGCGAAGTAGATTCGAGTTACCGGCGTGCGAGGGGGTGCTTCAACGGCAGCCAGGCGCCGTCGGCATTGCTCGACGCCACCGACTGTTCGATGAAGTACATGCCCTCCACGCCGTCGTGGATGTTCGGATAGATCGTGTCCTTGCGTTCCGGGCTGCCGCCGGTGGCCGCCTCGACCATCGCGTCGAAGCCGGCGCGGTAGACGTTGGCGAAGGCCTCGAAGAAGGCCTCGGGGTGGCCCGATGGCAGCCGGCAGGCGGCCTTGCCGGAGCCGTTCATGAACGGCGCGTTGGGGTCGCGGGTGTAGATCGCGTGCGGCTTGCCGTTGTGCCGCACGATCATCTTGTTGGGCTCCTCCTGGTGCCATTCCAGGCTGCCGAGCGTGCCGTCGATCTGGATCCGCACGTCGTTCTCGCGGCCGTGGCTGATCTGCGACGCCGTCACGGTGCCGAGCGCGCCGTTCTCGTAGCGGATCACGGCATGGCCGTAGTCGTCGAGCGGCCGATCCGGCACGAAGATCTTCAGGTTCGCGCTGATCTTCTCCGGCAGCAGGCCCGTCATGTAGCGGCCGAGGTTGTAGGCATGGGTGCCGATGTCGCCGAAGCAGCCGGCGGCGCCGCTCTTCGTGGGATCGGTCCGCCAGGCGGCCTGCTTCTGCCCCTCGTTCTCGAGCCTGGTTCGCAGCCAGCCCTGGATGTATTCGGTGCGGATCGCCTGGATCTCGCCGAGCTGCCCGGAGAGGATCATCTCCCGCGCCTGCCGCACGAGCGGGTAGCCCGTGTAGTTGTGGGTGACGACGAACACGCTCTTCGAGCCGGCGACCAGTTTCGCCAGGGCCTCGGCCTCGGCGAGCGTGAGCGTGAGCGGCTTGTCGCAGACGACATGGAAGCCCGCCTCGATGGCCGCCTTGGCGACGGGGAAGTGCATGTGGTTGGGCGTGGCGACCGACACGAAGTCGATCCGCTCGCCGGCCGGCAGGGCCCGCTCCTTCTCGAACATCTCGGCGTAGGAGGCATAGGCCCGGCTCTCGGGCACGTCGTAGTCGGCGGCACTGGCCTTGGAGCGGGCCGCATCGCTGGAAAACGCTCCGGCCACGAGCGCCGCCCGGTTGTCGAGCACGGCCGCCGTCACGTGCACCCGCCCGATGAACGAGCCCTGTCCGCCCCCCACGATTCCCATCCGCAGCTTCCTGCCGAGCCCGCCGTTGGTTGCCATCGTCGTCACCCCGTGTTGGCCGTGTATGCTATTTCCCGTCGCGGC
>JBILVW010000098.1:0-8581 GCA_044370205.1 Pirellulales bacterium
AGCGGCTCACCGACAAGGGCGTGCCCAGCGTGCTCGTGCATGGCGGTTCGAGCAGTGTGCGGGCCACGGGCATCCAGGGGCCCGCCGTGGCTGGCCGCAGCGGCTGGCGGGTGGGGCTGCGGCATCCGCTGCGACCGGCGCAACGGCTCGCCACGATCACGCTCGTCGATCAGGCGCTCGGCACCAGCGGCTCGGGCACGCAGTTCTTCATCGACCGCGGTCGACGGCTCGGCCACATCCTCGACCCGCGGACGGGGCTGCCCGCCGAGGGCGTGATCTCGGCGACGGTGATCACGCCCCGCGCCGCCGATGCCGACGCCCTCGCCACCGCGCTCTACGTGCTCGGTGAACCAGGGCTCGACGCGATCGCCCCGCAGGGCGGTCCCGTGTCGGCCGTCCTCGTGCTCCCCGGCGAAGCAGCAGGCTCCGTGCGGCTCCGCCTGTCGAACGTCGCCGAGGGTGTTCTCGCGGTCGACGCCACCACCGGCGTGGCAATCGTCTGACAGCTGCTCGCAGGATGCCTCGACGGTCTCGTCGGCTTGCGGATGGGGCTGCCGTTCAGCCGCCGCAGTAGTCGATGGCGCGGGCGATCTCGCTCTTGAGATCCTTGCGGGCCACGATGCGATCGACGAAGCCGTGCTCCAAGAGGAACTCGCTCGTCTGGAAGCCCTTCGGCAGCTCGACGCGGATCGTGGCCTTGATCGTCCGCGGACCGGCGAAGCCGATCAGGGCCCGCGGCTCGGCGAAGCAGAGGTCGCCGAGCGAGGCGAAACTCGCGGCCACGCCCCCCATCGTCGGATTCGTGAGCACCGAGATGAACAGGCCGCCGGCCTGCGAGTAGCGGGCCAGGGCCGCCGACACCTTCGCCATCTGCATGAGCGAGAGGATGCCCTCGTGCATCCGGGCGCCGCCGCCGGAGGCGCTGATGATGATCAGCGGCAGCTTCTGGGCAGTGGCCCGCTCCACGAGCCGGGCCAACCGTTCGCCCACCACGCTCCCCATGCTGCCCATGATGAACGACGAGTCGGTCACGCCGCAGGCCACGCGGCGGGCGCGGATCATGCCGCAGCCGGTGAGGGCGGCGTCCCGCAGGCCCGTCCGCTTCTGCTCCGACACGATCCGGTCGGCATAGGGCTTCTTGTCGCGGAAGCCGAGCGGGTCGGTGGGGGCGAGGTTCGCGTCCCATTCCTCGAACGTGCCGGCGTCGAGCAACTGCTCGATCCGCTTGGCGGCCGACACATACCAGTGGAAGCCGCAGCGGGGGCAGACGTTGAGCAGCTCCTCCGCTTCCTTGCGGTAGATCGTGGCGCCGCAGCCGTCGCACTTGAGCCAGAGCCCCTCGGGCACGCCCCGCTTCGGCCGCACGCCGCCGGTCGCGTCGGCGCGGGCGAGGGTGGTCTGCTGGCTGCCTTCCATGGTCGTCATGATTGTCGGGGAAACAGAACTCGGGAGGATCTTTTGCAGTGTAGTGGCTGCGGCGGGATCGATGCTGCGCCGATCCTGGCTGCACCCAGATCCTGGCTACACCCGCACCCGCGACCGCCTCGCAGGCTGCCATTGGGCGGCCAGTGGCAGTTCGACGGCAGCTGGGCCCGACTGGTCGCAATCCCAGAGGTCGCCCATGGATTCCCCGGAAAGCAGCCACCGCACCACCCGGTCGAGCGGCTGCGGCACGACGAGGGCCACCCGGCCGCGGGCATGCCGCCGCACCAGCTGCTCGAGCGCCTGCTCGACGCGGAGGCAGGCCTCTTCGAGCAGTTCGCCCTCCGGTGGGGCCACCGCCCAGGGATTGTCCTGCCACTGCCGGTAGAGCCGCGGCTGCTTGCAGCGGATTTCATCGACGAGCATGCCCTGCCAGAGGCCCTGATCGAGATTGCCCAGGAGCGGAAGCTCGCGGGGCCTGAGGCCGCAGGCTCGCGCGATGACGCGGGCCGTCTCTCGGGCCGAAGCATCCGGAGAGGTGAAGATCGCCTCGGGAGGCTGGGCCGCGAGGGTCTGCGCTGCCTGTTCGGCCGCGGCCATGCCGGTGGCTGCCAGAGGCACGTCGAGCGAGCCGCGAATACGGCCCTGGAGATCGTAGTCGGTCGGTCCCGAACGGATGACGATCAGATGGTCGGGCATGTGAAGGACGAAAACTCCAGGGTGAACGAAAGTCCCGCGCGGCCCCTCAGGCCGCCGTGCGGGCGATGGTTTCCAGTTCGGTGATGGCGCGGCCGTAATCGGACGCGCGAATGACGGCACTGCCGGCCACGATCAGCTGGGCCCCGGCCGCGGCGACCGCCCCGACCGTCTCGGTCGAGATGCCGCCATCGACGCCCAATCGGAAGCTCGCGCCTCGGGCGGCCCGCAGGGCTGCCAGGTGGGAAAGTTTTTCGAGTGCCACGGGGTTGAATCGCTGGCCGCCGTAGCCCGGTTCCACGCTCATCACGAGCACGCCGTCGCAGACGTCGAGAAACGGCTCCACCTGCGAGACGGGGGTTTCCGGGCTGAAGGCCAGATGGGCCCGGGGGCCGAGCGAGGCGATCGTTTCCAGGGCGCGGCGGGGCTCCGAAAGCCCTTCGATGTGGACGGTGATGATGTCGGCCCCGAGCTTGGCGTAGTCGGCGAGCGACCGCTCCGGCTCCTCGATCATGAGGTGCACCTCGATCGGCACCTTCGCCGCCCGCCGCACCGCCTCGACCACGACCTCGCCGTAGGTCAGCTGGGGCACGAACCGGCCATCCATGACGTCGAGGTGAATCGCCTGGGCTCCGGCGGCTTCGAGCCGCTCCACTTCCCGGGCCAGATGGCCGAAGTCGCAAAGCAGGAGGGCTGGCAACACCACCGGACCGTGGGTTTCCAGAGTCGCCGCCAGATGGTCGAAGGCTTGTCCTGCCGGGTGGGTCACGTCAGCTGGGCTGCCGGGTCGCGTCGTGGCCACCGTGCCTCGTCGCATGGGAGCGAAGTCTACCACGCCCCGCGGCCGGCCGTCGCCGGGGGGCTGCAAACCCGCTCATAAAAGCCTCATACTGCGAAGCTAGATAAATCCGGTCGATTTTCCACGGTGATCCGGCCCGAGTGCGGCCGGCCGCGGTTTCTCGGCCCGCCGGCCCTCGATGCCGGAGCGGCACCCCCCGGGAGCAGTGCGCATGCGGATGGCTACGACGAGGTTGACGGCGGCCTTCGTGCTCGGAGCGATCGGTTTCTCGGCGGCCGGCTCGGCCCAGGAGATCGACCCGGCGCTCGGCACCTATGAGCGGGCGGTCGGCGAGGTGTCGGGTTCGCTCAAGTGCGTCGGCTCCGACACGATGAACAACCTCGTCGCTCTCTGGGCGGAGGGCTTCAAGAAGTTCTATCCGAGCGTCCGCGAGGCGATCGAGGGCAAGGGGTCGGCGTCGGCGCCGCCGGCGCTCACCGAGGGCACCTGCACCTTCGGCCCGATGAGCCGCGACATGAAGCCTTCCGAGATCGACGCCTTCAAGGAGAAGCACGGCTACCCTCCCGTGATGGTGCCGGCGGCGATCGACATGCTGGCCGTCTTCGTGCACAAGGACAATCCGCTCGCCGGCCTGTCGCTGCAGCAGGTGGACGCGATCTTCTCGAAGAACCGCACCGGCGGTGCCAAGGACGAGATTCGCACCTGGGGTGATCTCGGCCTCGAAGGCGAGTGGAAAGACAAGCCGATCAGCCTCTACGGCCGCAATGCGACGAGCGGCACCTACGGCTATTTCAAGGAGCACGCGCTCTTCAAGGGCGACTTCAAGCCGACCGTGAAGGAGCAGCCGGGCAGTTCGGCCGTCGTGCAGGCGGTGGCGAGCGATCGCTTCGCGATGGGCTACAGCGGCATCGGCTACCGCACCGCCGACGTCCGCGCCGTGCCGCTCTCGGCCAAGACCGGGGCGGCGTTCGTGGAGGCGGAGCCGAAGTTCGCCTACTCGGGCGAGTATCCGCTCTCGCGGTTCCTCTACCTGGGTGTCAACCACAAGCCGGGCACTCCGCTCGACCCGCTGCGGCGGGAGTTTCTCCGCTACGTGCTGAGCGGCACGGGCCAGGGTGATGTGAAAAAGGACGGCTATCTGCCCGTGACCGGCGCAGTCGCCAAGCGGGCCCTGGCCGGCGTCGGTATCGACACCCCTTGATGTCCGGTTCCTGTTCCCGTTCGCAGAGCTGACGTCGTCTCCATTTCAACCATCGCGATCACGCCGGACGGACCTCGGGCCGCATGCACGCCAAGACCTCGTTCACCGGACGCGCCCGGCGGCGCACGACGCGTCCGTGGGTGCGGACGGGCGACACGCTGGCCCAGGCGCTGATCACGCTCGGCGGAATCGGCACGATCGTCGCCGTGCTGCTCGTGGGCGTGTTCCTGCTGGCGGTGGCGCTACCGCTCTTTCGGTCCGCGCGGGCGCGGCTCGAGCAAGTGGCGGCATCCCCCTTCACCTCGGCGGAGCTCGCGAGCCTCGTCATGGACGATTCCGCGGCGGTCGTCTGGGGGGTCGAACTGCCGCGGGAGGGGCGTGACGGCGGCGCGGTGCTGGTGTCGGTCGCCGACGGCGGCGTGCTCGCCCGCACGACGGCCGCCGCATGCGGCCTCGACAATGCGACCGCCATCCGCACCGTCCCGGGCGCGCGGCAGGCCGCCGTCGGGTATGCCGACGGCTCGATCCGCACCGGCAGCCTCGGAATCGAGTCCACGTTTCTCGACGGCAGCGACCTGCCCGCCGTCGCCCGTGACCTGCGGCGTGGTGCCGCGATCGGCACCGAGCAGGGCGCGATCGTGCGGGCCGACAACGGCCGGTATGCCAGGGTGAAGGTCGGGGCCGAATTAGCTGCCGCGACGCGGTCGCTCACGGCGGCGATCGCCGACATCGACGTGACCACCGCCTCGGGCGGGCCGCTCGTGGCGGCGCTCGACGAGCAGGGCCGGGTGCGGGTCGAGTCGGTCACCACCCGGCGAAACCTGCTCACCGACGAGCTCGTTACCGTCGCGGTCGGATCGACGATCGAGTCGACCGCCGGATTCACCCCGAAGTTCGTCCGGGTTTCGGAGCTCGGCGATCAGCTGTTCGTGTTCGCCGCCGACGGCGCGGCCCGCCGCTATGTGATCCGCGATGTCGAGACGGCCGTCGAGATGGAGTCGTTCGATGCCGCTCCCGGTGAGCCGGGCATCGTGGCGGTCGAGCGGCTCTTCGGCGGTGCGGCGCTGGCCGTGGCCGACACCGTCGGAACCGTGAGGGTGTTCTTCACGGCGCGGACGGAAGCCGCCCAGGCCGCGGACGGCCTCGCCGTCGTGGCGGCGCGGAGCTTTCCGGCGGTCGGTGAGGTCACGGCCATCGCGGCCTCGCCGCGGTCGCGGCTGTTCGCGGTGGCCGATGCCCGCGGCGGCGTGCGGCTGCTGCACTCGACCCGTGGTGCCACGGTGCTCACGCTGCCGCCGGCCGGCGAACGGCGGGCGTCGCCCCAGGACGAAGCGGGGGCCGCGCGGCTCTGCCTGTCGCCGCGGGAGAATCGGCTGCTCGCCGTCGGTCCGGCCGGCATGGCGGCCTGGTCGCTCGACGCGGGGTATCCCGAGGTATCGTTCGCCACGCTGCTGCGGCCGGTCTGGTACGAGAACTATCCACGTTCGGTGAACGCCTGGGAGACGACGGGCCACGAGGCCTTCGAGCCGAAGTTCGGCTTCATCCCGCTCGTCTTCGGCACGCTCAAGGCCACGCTCTATGCGATGGTCTTCGCCACGCCGATCGCGATCCTTGCCGCCATCTATGCCAGCCAGTTTTTGCACGCCCGCTGGCGGGCCCGGATCAAGCCGACGATCGAGCTGATGGCCGGTCTGCCGAGCGTGGTGCTGGGCTTCATCGCCGGTCTCGTGTTCGCGCCGTTGATCGAACGGGGCGTGATGCCGGTGATCACGGGGCTGTTCACGGTGCCGCTCGCGCTGCTCGCCGGGGCCATGCTCTGGCAGCTGATGCCCGCCGGCTGGCGGAGCCGGCTGGCCCCGTGGCGGTTTCTGGCCATCGCCTTCGCAGCGCTGCCGGCGGGAGTGCTGGTCACCCGGGCCGCCGCGCCGCTCGTCGAACGCACGCTCTTCGCCGGCGACTTCCGCGGCTGGCTCGACGGACAGGGGGGCAGCGGCTTCGGCGGCTGGATGCTGGCCCTGCTGCCGCTCGCGGCCGTCGTCACCGCGGCCTTGATCGGCCGCGTGGTGAACCCCTGGCTCAGGCGGGTCGGCGTTCGCTGGAGCGATCGACAGGCCGGTGTCGCATCACTCCTCGTGTGTGCCGGCGGGGTGCTGGGAGCGGTGGCCCTCACGGCCGCGGCCGCCGTGTTTCTCGACGCCCTGCGGATCGACACCCGGGGCGGCCTGCTGGGCACGTATGTGCAACGCAACGCACTCGTCGTGGGGCTCGGCATGAGCTTCGCGATCATTCCGCTCATCTTCACGATCGCCGACGACGCCCTGATGAGCGTGCCCGATCACCTGCGAAGCGCCTCGCTCGGCGCCGGGGCGACGCCCTGGCAGACGGCCGTGCGGGTGATCGTGCCGGCCGCGGCGAGCGGCCTCTTCTCGGCGGTGATGATCGGGCTCGGGCGGGCCGTGGGCGAGACGATGATCGTGCTCATGGCCGCCGGCAACACCCCGATCATCGACTGGAATCTGTTCAACGGCTTCCAGACGCTCTCGGCCGCCATCGCCACGGAATTGCCCGAGGCGGCCCGCGGCAGCGCCCACTACCGCGTGCTCTTCCTGGCGGCGCTGGCGCTCTTCGTGCTCACGTTCATCGTGAACACGGCCGCCGAACTCGTACGGCAGCGGTTTCGGAGGCGGGCGCATGAGCTCTGAACGACCGCGGCCTCGCCGCCTCCGCAGCGCTTATTCCAATCTGGCCGCCCACGGCGAACCCTGGGTCTGGCTCACCGGCGGTTCGCTGGCCCTGGCCCTCACGATGATCCTCGGCCTGCTCGCCTTCATCGCGGTGCGGGGGGCTTCGACCTTCTGGCCCGTGCCGCTCGAACTCGTGGAGCTGAGCGACGGCCGCAAGGCCCTCGGCGAGGTGGCGGGCCGCGAGGCCGAGCTGCCGGCCGCGGAGGACCGCGAGTCGCGGCCGGCGCGGCGGCTCATCCGCACGGCGAACTTCGAGCTCACGGGCAGCCACTTCGAATGGTTCGACGAGGCGCGGATCGCGAACACCATCCGGCCCGAGTGGGCGACGGCGGTCGAGCGGCTCGAAGGCGGTCGGTTTCACGGCATCCCGCAGCGGCTGCTCCACGGCGAGCAGGTGGTGGCCGAGGGACCGGCGGACACCTGGGCCGCCTTCGAGCGGGAGCAGCCGGCGGCGCGGCGGCGACACCGCCAGGCGATGCGGATCGACAAGGTCGAACGCGGCGAGTTGCAGCGGCAGCTGCGGGCGGCGCGGCTGGCCGTGGTGCAGGCCGGACTCGACCACGGCGGCGACAGCCCGGCCCGTGAGCGGGCGGCCGAGAACGAACGCCTCGTGACCGCTCGCGTCGAAACGGAGACCGTCGCCCTCGACGAGGCCGCCGGGAAACTGCGGGCCGAGAACGAAGGCTGGCGGATCGAATTCGAGACGGCCTCGGGCGACACGGCGACGCTGCCGCTCGACGGCATCGTGCGGGCCTGGCAGCCCAACCGGCTCTCGCTCACGGGCAAGCTCGGCGTGTATCTCTCCCGTTGGGGTGAGTTCCTGGGCGACGACCCCCGCGAGGCCAACAGCGCCGGCGGCGTGTTCCCGGCGATCTGGGGCACCGTCGCGATGACGCTCATCATGGCCCTGCTCGTGGCCCCGTTCGGCGTGCTCGCCGCGCTCTACCTCCGCGAATACGCCTCCCGCGGGCCGGTCACCGCGGCGGTCCGGGTGGCGATCAACAACCTCGCCGGCGTGCCGAGCATCGTCTACGGCGCCTTCGGCCTCGGCTTCTTCTGCTACGGCCTCGGCGCCGGCATCGACGAGCTCTTCTTCAAGGCGAGCCTCGTGGCCGACAGCCAGCCGACGTTCGGCACCGGGGGCCTGCTCTGGGCGTCGCTCACGCTCGCGCTCCTCACGCTGCCGGTGGTGATCGTGGCCACCGAGGAGGCCCTTTCCGCCGTGCCCAACTCGATGCGGGAGGGCTCGTATGCCTGCGGCGCCGGCAAGTGGCAGACCATCCGCCGGATCGTGCTGCCCCGGGCGCTGCCCGGCATCATGACCGGCCTCATCCTGGCGATGGCCCGCGGGGCCGGCGAGGTGGCGCCGCTGATGCTCGTGGGCGTGAAGAAGCTCGCCCTCGAACTGCCGGTGGACGGCACGTTTCCATTCGTGCATCCCGAACGGGAATTCATGCACCTCGCCTACCTGATCTACGACGTCGGCTTCCAGAGCCCCAACAGCCAGGCGGCCCAGCCGATGGTGTTCACCATCACCTTCCTGCTTGTGGCGATCATCGCCCTGCTCAACGTGGCCGCCATCTGGCTCCGCTCCCGTCTCCGGCGGCGATATGTCGCCCAGCAGTTTTAGCTTCGTCGCGGTGGGTGTGGGTTCGGGGCTGCCCACGCCCCAGGAGTCGGACGCTCGCTACGAACATCCTGTTCTTCGCTTGCTCGATG
>JBILVW010000099.1:0-8562 GCA_044370205.1 Pirellulales bacterium
CGCTCCCTTCACCGTGCACGAGGTGCCGCTCGAAATCGTGGAGTGCATGTTCCATGGATCCCAGCCGCTCGACGCCCCCAACGGCCTGCCGCCGCTGCGGGTGGGCACGATCGTGGTGCGGCTCGCGGAACGGGCGACCGACTGGCGGCAGCGGCCCACGTTCAGCCCATGGGGCACCTGGATCGACGGGCACATCGTCTGCGACGGCCGCTGGTGCGAGCCGCTCTCCGTGGAGCGTGCCCGGGCGATCAGCGCGAGCCTGCTCGAGGCGAAGCGCGAGGTGACTGCGTCGGGGCCGCCGGCATGACGATCCCGCATTCCGCTGGCCAAGTCGACTGCCAGCACGGCGGTCGTCCCCACGCCATCTGGCGCGGATTGCTCGTCAGTGTTCGCACTGCCGCCGAGGCCCGCGATGCCCTTGCCGGCGGTGCCGCCATCATCGACGTGAAGGAGCCGAGCCGTGGACCCTTGGGCGCGGGGGATGCGGATGTCGCCGCAGCCGTCGCGGCCGTTGCGGCCGGCATCGTTCCCTGGACGCTGGCCTGTGGCGAACTCCGCGCCGCCGCAGCCGCCCAGGTGGTGGCGAGCGTGGTTGCTGCCGGTGCGCCACCACCTGCGGCCGCCAAGGCGGGGCCTGCCGGACTGACCGCAAGAGCATGGGGGCTGGCCTTCGGCGAGTTTGCCCGTGGGCTGCCTGCGGGCGTCGAACCGATTGCCGTGGCCTACGCCGATTGGCGGCAGACGGAGGCTCCCGACCCGCTGGCGATCATCGATGCCGTAGCCTCGGCCGGCTGTCGCACGCTGCTGTTCGACACGGGCGACAAATCGGGGCCCGGCCTGCTCGCGGCCGAACTCGCCACCGACGCAGCCCGCTGGATCGTCGCCGCCCGCCGGGCGGGCCTCGTCGTGGCGGCCGCCGGCCGGCTCACGGCGGGGGATATTCCGCGGGCGATCGGCCTCGGAGCCCACGTGGTGGCCCTCCGTGGGGCCGTCTGTCGTGGGGGCCGGGCGGGCGTGGTCGAGCGGAAACTGGTCCGCGCGGCAGCTACACTGGTATCTACGACGTTGGAGCCAGACGGCTTCGCGGACCCCCTTTCCCACTCAGGAGCCCGAGCGTGAAGCCGATCGAGGTGCGAATTCCCCATGGACTCGACAAGGCCGAGGTCCGGCAGCGGCTCGATCGGGCCCTCGTGAAGGCCCGTGACGAATATGCCGATCAGGTCGGCGATATCGAGGCCACATGGCAAGGAGACGATCGGCTCGACGTGTCGTTCGCCGTGATGGGCATGGAAATCGGCAGCGACCTCGAGATTCTCGACCAGGAAATCCTCGTGCGGCTGGAGCTTCCCGGCATGGTGGGGATGTTTGCCGGTCGGATTCGCGAGGGCATCAGCTCACGACTGGGCGGACTCCTGGCCGGCCCGGCGACGTGACGGTCGGACCGGTTGTCGGGGCGCGGGGCGGCGGCGGCAGCCGGTTGCGAGCAGGCCGCGGAATCTGACGATTTTTTTAGGGGTATTATTGATCTGATATGGCGCGGCTCAGACTGAACAGCGATCTCGTGCTTCCGGCGCCCGGAACAAGGCCACTGCGTGTCATCGCCGTGCTGCTGGCGTTGGCGTTGTGTGGCGCTGGTGCGCCGCCTCAGGCGGCCTTCGCCCAGCCGGATGCTGACGCGGCCGTCGAGGACGACCCGTTCGCTGATGAGCTCAATCCGTTCGGCGGCAAGCCGAAGAAGCCGGCGGCGGAGAGCGGGAAGCGGCCTGCGGAAGAGCTGCCGCGTTCGCTGCTGCGGCGGAGTCCGGCCGAGCCGTTCCTCGATAGCGAAGAGTCTCCCACTCCCGCCAAACCGCAGCCCCCGGCCGCCAAGCCCGAGGTGCCGGCGCAGCCTGCAGCGCCCCGGCGGGCGATGCCACTGCCCGTTCCGTTTCCGGAGGCAGAAAGCGGTGCGGCCCCGAAACAGCGGGTGCGGGCCCTGCCAGGATCGCCCGACGGCGGCTCGGATGCTGACGCCGGAGGCTGGGAGCCGTCGCCCGCCGAGAAGATCGTGATGGAGGCGGAGGCACTCGACAAGGAAGGCAAGCTGGAGGAAGCCCGCGACAAGCTTCGCGAGGCCATCAAGACCGACCCGAACTACGTGATGGGCTATCTCGCCCTCGGCGTCGTCTCGCGCCGGCTCGGCGACTTCGAGGGAGCGGTCGATGCCTGCTCGAAGGGCCTGGCCATCGATCCCAACAACCCCGAGCTGTATCTGCGGCGCGGCATCGCCTGGTTTCACCTCGGCCTCTTCGGCATCGCGCTCGAAGACTTCGAGGAGTCATCGGGCATCGGCTACGACGACCCGCGGCCCGAGCTCTGGAGAGGGCTCACGCTGATCGAGCTCGATCGGCCGCTCGAGGCGATCAACGCCTATGCGTCGTCGATCCGTCGCGACCGCACCTTTGCCCTCGGCTATCTCAACCGCGGCCTGGCCTATCTGACCGCAGGCGAGCCGCGGAAGGCCGAGTTCGATTTCAACCAGGCCATCCGCCAGGATCCGAGCGATGCCCGCGTCTGGTTCAACCGCGGCGTCTCGCAGGCCCGTCAGGGCCGCTTCACCGAGGCCGTCCACTCCTACGAGGAGGCGCTCAAGCGGGAGCCGGCCATGGACGCCGCCCGCCGCAACCTCGCCGCCGCCCGCTCACGGGCCGGGCGGTAATCCCTGCGGGTCAACTCGCCCAAAACGCTGGTCAGGGACACGTGCTCGCCGCCGGCGGATTTGACCCCTGCGGGGCACCTTCGGTGTGACGATGCGAACTCGATGGATGTGGTCCGTCAACTCTGGCAGTCAAAATTCACCGTCGGCTGCGCGCGATCCCTGACCAGCTTCCCTTTTTGCGAGATGGCGTTACCGAGCCGGCGCGTCGATCGTGAGACGGGAGCCCTCGATTTGCCAGCGGAGCTCGAGCGGGGCGCAGAGGGCGTCGAGGAGTTCGTCGCGGGTGGCGTCGCGGACTTCCACGCGGACGATTTCGCCCGGCTGGATGCCGCGGGCGGCGAGTGAGTTGCGGTCTATCTGGGCGTCGAGGCCGAGTCGCGGGGCGAGCGACGAGATGGCCTGCTCGAATGGCGCGGCGAGACGAAGCGTGAAGCGTTGTGCACCGACGGGAGTGGCTGCCGGCGGGGCGGGGCGGGGGCGACGAGAGACCGGCAGCGTCACGTCCTCGATCCCGGTCTCGATCGGCACGATGCGGCCGCCGGCCGGGGTCCACTGCACGCGGAGGTCGTAGCTCGCGAGCAGAAGGTCGAGCCGTTCGGCGAGCGAGAGCGGAGGCAGAGCCGTCGCGGGGAGGTGATCGTGGTGCATGGCATCGAGGCCCACGATCTCGACGGACGCGGCCCGGGCTTCAGAGGCGATGAGCTCCCGCGGTGTCGCGGCATCGGGCCACCGCCAGGCTGCGCGGCTGGCGAGCGGCTGACGGCGAGCGGCCGGAAGTCGAGCGATTTCCGTTCGTCGCGCGATCTCGGCCCGCGCGGCGATGCCGACGCGATCCTGCGGCACGATCCGGATCGACGACTCGAGCAGGTCCACACCGGCGTTCAGCGACCGGGCGACCCGCTCGGCCACGTCGCCCAGCGGCTCTCCGCGGCAGTCGCAGGAGACGGTCGCCGCCGGGTCGAGCCGCAGATCGACCACGACCGCGGCCCCGGTCGCCGAGCCCGTCGTCGTGAGCCGGGCCGCCCAGTCGCGAACCGGCACGTCGGTCCAGATCGCCCGTACGGGCAGGGCCGCGAGTGCGTCGCCGCCCCGCAGGCTTTCTTCGCCGGCCGCCACGCCGGCCCAGGCCGCAAGCAGGCAGGGCAAGAGAGCGAGGCGTCGGCTACGATCGCGATACCACATCCGGAACTCCAAAACTCCGAGTGTATAGGCACTTGAGAAACCAGATCATGCGCCGACCGCAGGAAGCCCGGAGCGGAAGCGACGGGATATGCATGACTGGAATCTTCAAGGCTCAATAGACCGCATCCACGGGATTTGCGATGACCGCTTTTTCCTCGCGAAGCGACGCCACCTGCGTACTCGCCCTCGATCAGGGCACGACGTCGAGCCGGGCGATCCTGTTCGATCGCAGCGGCACGCCCCTGGGCGTCGCCCAGGAGGAGTTTCCCCAGCATGCCCGGGTCGCGGCCGGCGATTCCCCGGAGGGCGACCCCGGGATCGTGGAGCATGATCCTGAGGACATCTGGCGGTCGCAGCTCTCGTGTGCCCGCCGGGTGCTCGAATCGACGGGTACGCAGCCGCAGCAGGTGGCCGCGATCGGCGTCACCAACCAGCGGGAGACGACGATCCTTTGGGAGCGGGCCACGGGCCGTCCGGTCGCGCCGGCCATCGTGTGGCAGAGCCGGGTGTCGGCGGCGATCTGCGCACGCCTGCGGGCGGCGGGCGTGGAGGACGACGTCCGCAGACGCACCGGCCTGCTCCTCGATCCCTACTTCTCGGCCACGAAGATCGTGCACCTGCTCGAAACGATTCCGGGTCTGCGGGAGCGGTGCATTGCGGGCGAGGTTCTCTTCGGCACGGTCGATTCATTCCTCATCTGGCGACTCACGGGCGGACGCGTGCATGCGACTGACGTCACCAACGCGAGCCGCACACTGCTCTTCGACATTCATCGCCGCGAGTGGAGTGACGACCTGTGCCGGCTGTTCGGTGTCCCACGGTGCATCCTGCCGGAGGTGCGGCCGTCGAGCGGGTCGTTCGGCGAGACTGATCCGGCCTTCTTGGGGGCGGCGATTCCGTTGGCCGGCTGCGCGGGCGACCAGCAGGCCGCCGCCTTCGGGCAGGGCGTCGTGACGGCGGGGGACGCCAAGAACACCTACGGCACCGGCGCCTTCCTGCTCTTTTCCACCGGCGACCGCGCGGTCGAGAGTCGACACGGTCTATTGACCACGCTGGCCTGCTCGCTTGGCACCGAGCCCCATTATTGTCTGGAGGGCTCCGTGTTCGTGGCCGGCTCGCTCGTGGGCTGGCTGCGGGATGGCCTCGGCCTCGTCGCCCAGGCCCGCGACATCGAGCCGCTCGCCGCCGCCGTGGCCGACAGCGGCGGCGTGGTGGTGGTGCCCGCGCTCACCGGCCTCGGCGCGCCCCACTGGGATCCGCTTGCCCGCGGCCTGATCATCGGGCTTTCGCGGGCCACCACGCGGGCCCACGTCGCCCGGGCAGCCCTCGAGGCGATCGCGCTGTCGGTCGCCGACGTCGTGGACTGCATGGAACGGGATGCCGGGCTGCCACTCACCAGGCTTCGCGTCGATGGCGGTGCCAGCGGCAACGATCTGCTCATGCAGATTCAGGCGGATGTGCTCGGGATCCCCGTCGAGCGGCCCGCCGTGGTCGAGACGACAGCGCTCGGCGCGGCCCTGCTCGCCGGACTGGCCGTCGGGTTCTACGCGTCGGCCGACGACGTGTCGGCGGCGCGGCGGGTGGCGCGGACCTTCGAGCCGCGGATGACTGCCGGCACCCGCGAGCGGTTGCGGGCATCGTGGAACGAGGCGGTCCGCCGCAGCCTCGGCTGGACGCGGTCGTTACCGCAGGATCGTGCCATTCGAGCGGGTGGGGGCTTCGGCGAGGGCGACGCGGCCGGCGTAGCGGGTCGGGTCGGCGGCGAACCGGCTGCGGGTCTCGGGCGATGAGAACAGGTACATCCGCGACTGGTAGGTCACGCCGTACCGCCGCTGGCCGGGCGAGGTCGTGCCCGACTCGAAGGCCAGTACGGGGTCGTCACCGGAGAGGGCCGGGGAATAGCGGTCGGGATCGGCCAGGAAGGCCCGCTGCTGGTCTTCACCGGCGAAGAGATACGTGCGGCCGCGATGGCGGGCGCCCCACTGGGCGCGGCCCTCGGCCCATTGGCCCTTTTCGGCGAGCGTGACCGGGCAGTAGCCCTCGAGGCCGAGCGGCATCGAGCCGTAGGTATCCGGCGTTTCCGGACCGGGGGCGGCGGCCGTCGTGGCGGTCGGAACGGCGCCGAGCGGGAGCGGCCGAGCGGGCGGCATCGTCGGCGGAGCCGCGGCCAGCGCCGCAGCGGACGGCTTCGGAACCTCAGGGGACTTCTGCCAGAACGTGAACGGCTTCTGGATCGCCGCGAGGAACTGGGCCTGCAGGCTCTTCGGCGGCTCGGCCGGGGCGGTCGTGTCCGGGAGCGCCGGTGTCGCGGGAGCAGGGAGAGCCCCTGCGGTCGCGGCAGGCGCGGCAGCTGCCACGCCGGCTGCCGTGGGGGGCGTTGTCAGCCACGGCGATGCGGGCGGCACGACGGCGGCCTGTGGCGCCGGCGGAGCGGCGGGTTCGAGCGTCGGCCGGATCGCGGTGGGTGGAGCGACCTGGGCCAGCGGCGCGGTGGCCGTTTCGGTCCGCCAGCCAGCGGGCGACCGCGAGGCGGCGGGATCGGGGTAGGGAGCCGAGATGGGTGGCGCGAACGTGGCCTGCTGCTGCTGCTGCTGCGGGGCCGCTGCGGCCACAGCCTGCGAAGGAACGGCCTGCGAGGCTCCCACCTGCGAAACGATGGGCCTGAATCCGCTGCCGACGGCAGGAGGCGGCTCATTTGCGAAGTCGGAGAGTTCGCGGACCTTCGCGGTCACCAGCGAGATCGAACCGGGCGCGGCCGCGGCAGTCGCCGGCGATGCGGCCGACGGAGCGGCGGTCGCAAAGGCGTTGCCGCTGGTTGACTCGCCCGCAGAGCTCACTCGAATTCGGAGATCACTCCTCACGTCGGATTGAACGGCCGCGGTCGACCGATGGGTTGCTGCTGCCTGGGCTGCCTTCGCCGCGACGGCGACGAAGGCAGGCGTGGACGCCGGCAGCTCGAAGCGGGAGAGCACGACATCGTCGGCTGCGATGATGCAGACGCTCGGCACGTGTGAGACGCCGAGTTCCTTCGTCAACTCAGGGTGGGCATCGATGTCGATGCGGACGGGCTCGAAGCAGGCCGAGACGACCGCTTCCGCCTCCGGGCTCGCGAGCACGCCTTGGGCGGTCGCGTCAGCGGCTGGCGTCCAGCTGGCCGTAAAGACGGCGAGCACCGGGCGGTCGCTTGCGGCGGCCGCAGCCTTCGCGGTGGCCAGATCGGCATGCCAATTCACGGCCGCTTGGGCGGTGGACAGCGGAGAGGCGACAAGAGCCGCCAGCAGGCAGGCTGCACGAAACGGCAGGCGGGCGAGTGGAACCGGATGAAAGCGAAGCATCGCTGGGCCTCGAAGCGAGCGGACAGGCCCCCGGACACGCGTCCGCGCGGAACCTTCCAAGCGTTGGTATCGGTTGGCGCGGTCGCAGGAATCGCGTCGAAAAAATGGCTTTTCACCGAGCCGAGCCGAGCGAATCCCCTCCAGTTACCCCCGCCTTCCGGAGTTGCGGTCCGGCCGCACAGCCCCGAGCCCCCGACACTTGACAATTGCTGGGGGGATCGGGATACTCTGCTCAGTCGTCAGGAAGACGGCTCCGCGAAAACTTACGACTTCGCGGCTGGCTTCGTCGCAGGTTTTCGTCTCAGTCGATTTTGAGGCGGGTCGCGGCTCGAAGATTCCCAGGTTCGTGTGGCTGGTGGCTAGGAGCTACCGGGATGTGGCCGAGAGAGGTCACCTGTTCACGATCCGAGCGCGTGATCCTGTCCTGTTGATGCCGTCCGTGAAACGGCGTCCGGATCTCCCGATCCCAATGTCGGTGCTTTCTCCAGGGTGAATGGGGGCATCGCACAGGGGCTCACGGTTCTCCGGCCACTGTTTCGGCGGCAAATGTTTGCTTCCGCCCGCAGCGTGCGGGCGTGTCTGGTTTTTTCTCCGAGGTTTGCTGGATCCATGTCGAAGCGGAGGCGATCGAGAGGCCGTCAGGGAGGTTTTGGCGGCCAGGGTGGCCAGGGTGGCCAGGGTGGCTTTCCCCCTGGTGCCCAGGGGCAGGGATATCAGGGGGGTGGGGGCGGCTACGGCGGCCGGCGGCGCGGACGGTTTCGTCGCGGCGGTGGTGGCGGTGGTGGCCCGACCCCGGCCGGCGCCGGCGCCGTGGGCATGGACAGTGAGGGCATGCGTCCGCCCGAACTCGAGCCCGAGGTGACCGAGAACGGCGAACCGATTCCGCTGGAGCCGGGACAGGGAGTGCTCGAGATGCACCCCAACGGCTACGGCTTCCTCCGCAGCGTCGATACGAACTACACGCGGGAGCGGACCGACCCCTTCGTGCCCGCGACGATGATCGACCGCTATCGATTGCGGGAGGGCGTGTATATCAAGGCGCTCGTTCAGCCGGGCCGACGGCAGCAGGGCCCGCGGGTGCGGGAACTGGAGTCGGTCGAGGGTATGCCCCCGGACGACTACGCGAGCGTCAAGACGTTCGATCAACTCACGCCCATCAATCCCGAGACCTGGCTCCGGCTCGAGACCAGCCAGCAGCCGATCACGACGCGGGTGATGGATCTGCTCACGCCGCTCGGCAAGGGGCAGCGAGCCCTCATCGTGGCCCCGCCGCGGACCGGTAAGACCGTGCTTCTGCAGCAGGTCTCGCAGGCGATTTCGACCAACCATCCCGAACTCCACCTCGTG
>JBILVW010000100.1:0-8547 GCA_044370205.1 Pirellulales bacterium
CAAGCTGGCCAACCAGATCGCCGTGGCCGTGGGCATGGTGGCCTGGTGCGAGGCGCTCGGCCATGCGCGGGCCAGCGGCCTCGATCCCGCGACCGTGCAGCAGGTGATCAGCGGCGGAGCCGCCGGCAGCTGGGCCCTCACGAACCTCGCGCCGCGGGCGATCGCAGGCGATGTCGCTCCCGGGTTTCTCGTGAAGCACCTGCTCAAGGACATCGGCCTGGCCCGGGCATGTGCTGCGGAGAGCGGACTCGATCTGCCCGGGCTCGCCACGGCCGAACGGCTCTATGAACTCGCCGCCGCCCGGGGCTGGGGCGACGAGGGCACGCAGGTGCTCTTCCGGCTGTATGACGGCAGTAGCGCCGGGAGTCGCAGGGCATGACGCGGCCGCTCGGCGAGTCGCTCGCCATGTTGCCGGTCGCCGGGGTGCTCGACGCCGCCGTCGCCGCGTCGCGGTCCGGGGCCGTCGTGGTCACGGCGCCTCCGGGATCGGGCAAGACGATGCTCGTGCCGGGAGGCGTGCTCGACGACCTCGCCGCGCCGGCGAAGGTCGTGCTCTTGCAGCCGCGACGGCTGGCGGCCCGGTCGGTCGCCGCTCAGATCGCGAAGCTGCGTGGCTCCGCGGTCGGCGGCGAAGTGGGCTATCAGGTGCGGTTCGATTCCCGCGTCGGCCGCGACACCCGGCTCATCGTCGAGACGACGGGCATCATGCTGCGGCGGCTCGTGGACGACGTGGCCCTCATCGGAATCGATGCCGTGGTGCTCGACGAGTTTCACGAGCGGTCGCTCGAAATGGACCTCATCTTCGGGTTGCTCCTGCGGCTGCGGCAGACGCTCCGGCCCGACCTCCGCCTGATCGTGATGAGCGCCACGCTCGACACAGGGCCGGTGGCCGCGATGCTCGGCGAGTCCGCTGACCGGCCGTGCCCCGTGATCTCCGCGGATGGCCGGCTGTTCCCGGTCGAGGTTCGCTACCAGCGACACGGCGAACGCCGCGAGCTGGCCGAGCTGGTCGGGACGACGGTGCCGGAGGCATTGCGGGCGACGCCGGGGCATGTGCTCGTGTTCCTGCCGGGCGTGGGCGAGATTCGACAGTGCGAGCGGCAGCTCCAGCCGCCGCTCGAGCGCCAGGGGCACGCCGTCTGTGTTCTCTACGGCGATCTCCCACCGGAGGAGCAGGACCGCGTGCTGGCCGACACCGGCCAACGCAAGGTGATCCTCGCCACGAACGTCGCGGAGACATCGCTCACGATCCCGGGCGTGACGGCCGTGATCGACTCGGGGCTTGCCCGCCAGAGCCGGCTCGCTCCGGCGACCGGCCTGCCACGGCTCGAGCTGGTGCCGATCTCGAAGGCCGCGGCCGATCAGCGGGCGGGCCGCGCCGGCCGCACCTCGGCGGGCGTCTGCTGGCGGCTGTGGGACGAGTCGGCCCACCAGCATCGGCCGGCGGCCGAGTTGCCCGAGGCGGTGCGGGGGGACGTGGCCGGCCCGCTGCTGCAGCTGCTGGCCCTCGGCGAGGCCGAGGGCTTTCCGTGGCTCGATCCGCCGCCGCCGCATGCCCTGGATCGGGCCCGCGACGTGCTCGTGCATCTGGGGGCGATCGCTCCCGATGCCGCCGGCCGCGACCGGATCACGCCGCTCGGCACCGAGCTGGTGAAGCTGCCCGCACACCCGCGGCTCGCCCGGCTCCTGCTCGCAGGTGCCGAGCACGGCGTGCTCCGCGAGGCCTCGATTGCCGCGGCGCTGCTGTCCGACCGCGATCCCTTTCGTACGCCGCGAAGCACGGGGGGACCTCGCGACCGCAACACCGTGCGGACGCGGTCGGATATCGTCGATCGCGTCGCGGCTCTGCAGGCCTTTCATGCGGGGATCCGCATCGACGACCCGGCGTTCGATCCGCATCCGGTCGGCGCCCGGAACGTGCTCCGCACCGCCGAGCAGCTCTTTCGTCTGGTGGACGCCCCGCGTGGAGCCCGGGCCGCCGATCCCGGCGCGGCACTCTCGCTTGCGGTCTTCGAGGCGTTTCCGGATCGGCTCACGCGGCTGCGGCCGGGCACACAGGATCGGGGCACGCTCGTCGGCGGCAGGGGAGTGCGGCTGGAGAGCTCGCGGGTGCGGGGCGAAGCGCTCTTCATCGCGGTGGACGTGGATGACGCCGGGGGCGAAGCCGGCGTGCGCATGGCGTCGGCAGTCGAACGTGCGTGGCTCGACCGCGAGCCGCTCGCGACGGCCAATCTCCGCACGCAAGAGCAGCTGGCGTATTCGCCGGCTCGGCGGCAGGTGGAGGCCCGCCTGCAGACGGTCTGGATCGACCTCGTGCTCGACGAGACGCCCGTCGCCATCCGCGACACGGCCGCCGCCGGGGCCCTACTCGCCCGAGAGGCGGCGTTGCAGCTTGATCGCATCGCGCCCGGGGTCGACACGGCCGCGGGCAGTCTGCTCGCGCGGGCGCGATGGCTGGCAGAGGCGGCGCCGGATCTCGGGCTGCCATCGCTCGACGATGCCGCGATCGTGGAAATACTCGGCGATCTCTGCCAGGGTCTGCGGTCGCTGGCGGAGCTCGAGGCGGCCGATTGGATGGCGGCGGTGCAAGCACGGCTGGGCTACGACCGCGTGGCCGAGATCGATCGGCTCGCGCCGACGCACATCGAGATCCACGGCCGCAAGCGGCTCAAGCTCGCCTATGCAGCGGGCAGCCCGCCGGTGCTCGCGGCCCGGATCCAGGAGCTCTTCGGCGTCCGTGAGACGCCACGGGTTGCCGGCGGCCGCGTGCCGGTGCTGCTGCATCTGCTCGGGCCGAATCACCGTCCCCAGCAGGTCACGGCCGACCTCGCTGGGTTCTGGTCGAACACGTATCCCCAGGTGAAGAAGGAACTGCGGCGGCGGTATCCGAAGCACGCCTGGCCCGATGATCCGCTGGCTGCGAGGTGAGATCGTCACGAGCCAGTCGGTGGTGGCGGGGTGTGCGTGTTGAGCGTGTTGAGCGTGCGGCCGCATTGATCCCCCTGCTTGCGCATGGGGGCTTGTATGAGAACAGCACAATAGGAAGCCCCCAGGCGGAAGCCGGGGGATGTCGGGCGCTAGCCCGACCGGAAGCCGGGGGATCAGAACCCAGCATCCCTCGACGATCACGGGCGGCATACGAAACGCGACTCGTCAACCGCTCCAGGGGTTTTTTGAACCGCTTTTTTCCCCCCTCGCGACGCCCTGTGCCAGATCTATCGCACCTGCCGCCTGCGGCTTCGACGCTCAAAATTTTCGCCGTCCCCCGCCGATCCTTTTCCCGTGCGATCACGCGGACCGGCCCAACGCCCCCGCCGGTCCGCCCAGTGCCTTGTATCTCTTGTCTTCAATCCCTTCCAGGAGCCCTCCCATGAAGCGCGTTCTGTTTGTCCTCGCGGTTGTGTCGACGATGGCGATCGGTTCGACGGCGTTTGCCTCGCAGGCCCGCAACGGCCAGGCCTCGGTCGGTGCCACCCGCAACGGCCCCGTTGCCAAGCTGATCGAACTCGAGCGTCGCAAGAACGAGTGGCTCCGCCAGCGGTTCGCTCGGTAAGCCGCACGTCCGGCGCGACAGCGCCGGATCGTCGGTCTCAACAATTCGGAAATTGACGTCGCCGGGTAGAGTGGAAGCGTGACGCGCCTCCGCTCGCCCGGCGACACCATTTCCGGGCCGCGTCAGGTACGCTGCCGCGAGGTCCCGTGACGTGACATCCGAAACCCGTGCCTGGCTCGATGGACTTCGGGATTTCGCCGCCACCCAGCGCGAGCGGAAACCGCTCGTCGATGTGACGCGGCCTACGCCTTTGCAGGCGGCGGAACGCATGATCATCGCCGCCGACCTGGCAACCCGGCTTCCGGCGATCGACGGCCTGCGTGCCGAGCGGGCCGCGTGGGTTCGCCGATCGAGCACCGACGCCGATCTCGATCCCGCGATCGCGATCACGACCTCCGCGGTCGGCATCGCGGCCGTGGCCGAGCTGCTGGCCTCACCGACGCACGGCCTCGATCGTCTCGCGGCCCGCGCCGTGGCCGTCACGGAACTCGAATACCGGCTGTGGTGCATCCGTCATCCCGACGAAGGTCACCGGCTCCACGTCAATCTCTGGAGTTGGGTGAAGACTCGGGTGCCGGAGCAGCGGTGGGCCGAGTTCGCCCGCCACCCGCTCGGTGCCGGGGAGACGTATTGGCTGCACCGGGCGGGCGTCGCCGGGGCGGGACCGGCCGACTGCCGCCACTGCCATCTCTGGAGGTGGAACGGCCGACACGCCTCGCTCCTCGAGCCATTCGTGCAGGAGCGGTCGGTCGCCCACCTTGATCGCGGTTCGGGCGGCGAACGCGACCGAGATTGAGGTTTTCCCCGCTGCGGGCTACCGTGTGCGCGAAATCCCTCACTCCAGTGCAAGACGCATGAAACCGCGGATTCTCCTGACGACCACCTCCTTCCAAGACACCCCCGGCGAGCACCACGCGAAGCTCGCCGCCACCGGCTGGGAGCTCGTCACCGCCCGCGGCCCGCTCTCCGAGGCCGACACGCTGGCCCTCGTGGGCGAGATCGACGGCTACATCTGCGGCGACGATTGCATCACCCGGGCCGTGCTGGAAAAAGCCCGCCCCCGGCTCAAGGTGCTCTCGAAGTACGGCATCGGCGTCGACAAGATCGACGTCAAGAGCTGCACGGAGTTCGGCATTCCGCTCCTCTTCACGCCGGGCGTGAACCACACGACCGTGGCCGAGCACACGTTCCTGCTGCTGCTCGCGATCGAGAAGAACCTGCTGTTCCACTGCGACTCGACGCGGGCCGGCGGCTGGAAGCGGCAGACCGGCCACGAGCTGCTCGACAAGACGATCGGCATCGTGGGCATGGGCCGAATCGGCAAGGAGGTCGCGATCCGCGCCAAGGCGTTCGGCATGAAGCCGATCGGCTACGACGTCTACTGGGACGAGGCGTTTGCCACGGCGCACGGCATCCCGCGGGCGGCCAGCCTGGACGAGGTCTTTCGGCAGTCCGACTACCTCTCGCTCCACACGAATCTCACGCCCGAGACCCGCGACCTCGTGCGGGCGGAGACGATCGCAACGATGAAGCCGGGCGTGATCATCCTCAACTGCGCCCGCGGGGAGATCGTGAACACGGCCGACATCGCCGCGGCCCTGAAGAGCGGCCGCGTGCGTGGCTACGGCACCGACGTGCTCGACGAAGAGCCGCCCCGGGCCGACCATCCGCTCACGAAGCTGCCTAACTGCGTCGTCACGCCCCACATCGGCTCCCGCACGAGCGAGAGCGTCCAGCGGCAGGCTCTTGCCGCGGTCACCAACCTGATCAACGCGATGCACGGTGAAAAGCCGCTGGCACAAGTCAACCCCGAAGTCCCGGTGAGGAAGGTCGTCTGATGTCCGAAGCCTTTCATGTCGTGCCCGTCGCCGCCCACGAGGCGATCGTCCGTGCCGCCTACCTGAAGCGGGGCTTCGGGCCCGACGAGGCCGAGCACGCGGTCAAACTGGCGACTGCCGCCACGAAGCACGGGATCCGCACCCACAACGCCATCAAGGCCCTCCACCTCGACGAGCTGTTCGGCTCCAAGGCCGGCGGCTGCGTGCCCAAGGCGGCGATCCGCAGGCTGCCCACGCGGTTCAAGGCGGCCGAGGTGTGGGACGCGCAGAAGAAGCTGGGCCAGGCCGTGGCCTGGGAGGCGATCGACACCTGCATGAAGCTCGCCGACACCTACGGCACCGGCACCGTGTCGATCGACAACGCGTTTCATTATCTGTGGGGCGGCGGCTACGTGATGGAGGCCGCCAAGAAGGGCTACATCGCCTACACCAACTGCACGGCGTCGCTCGCCGAGGTGGTGCCGTTCAAGGGCAAGTTTCCCACGCTGGGCACCAATCCGCATTCCTGGGGCTTCCCCACGACTGAGGCGGTGGGCTTTCCGCTGGTGATCGACTGGGCCACGAGCGTGATTGCGATGGGGCGGGTGCAGCAGCTGAAGCGGGAGGGCAAGCCGTTGCCCCCCAATGCCGCCGTCGACAAGGACGGCAATCCTACGACCGATCCCGACAAGGCCGTGTCGCTCCTCCCTTTCGGCGACCACAAGGGGTACGGGCTCTCGCTCATCAACGAGATCGTGGCCGCATTCATCGGCGGGTCGCTCCCCACCATTCGCAGCCGCGCAGCCGTGACGGGCGAGAAGCAGAACTGCGCGTTCTTCTTCCAGGTGATCCACCCCGACGCGATCTCGAGCGGCGTCTTCGCCCAGGGACGCAATCAGGCGGCCAACGTGAAGGCCGTGCTGGCCGACATCCTCGGCCACGGCAACGAGGCCTGCATGCTGCCGGGCCAGCTCGAGGCCGCGGCGGCCGCCCGCAGCGACAAGGCCGGCGGCCTGCTCTTCTCGAAAGCCGAAGTCGAAGCCCTCAACGAAATCGCCCACGAAGCCGGACTACCACCACTCGCACTCGAATCCCTAACGACCATCTGACGTGACCACTTCCCTTTGCCTATGCGGGTAGGCGGAGGGGGTCGGCAAATGCTCGAGGAGCATTGGGCCGCCGCGGCCCTCGCGACGAGACCTTTGCCGCCCCCGAGCCGTAGCCCATTCATGGACAAAAACGCTACGAAAGGCCCTCCATGTCGCTTCCCCTCAAGCCCCGTGAATCCTGCACGTTCGACGAGGTCTCGCTCGGCGAGATCATGCTCCGACTCGATCCGGGCGAGGGCCGCATCCGCACGGCCCGCGAGTTCACGGCCTGGGAGGGGGGCGGCGAATACAACGTGGCCCGCGGACTGCGGAAGTGCTTCGGCCTGAAGACGGCGGTCGTGACCGCGTTCGTGGACAACGAGGTGGGCCACCTCATCGAAGATTTCATCATGCAGGGGGGCGTCTGCACCGATTTCGTCCAGTGGCGGGCCGACGACGGCATCGGGCGGAGCGTTCGCAACGGCCTCAACTTCACCGAGCGCGGCTTCGGGATTCGTGGCGCGGTGGGCGTGCCCGATCGCGGTAACACGGCCGCCAGCCAGCTGAAGCCGGGCGACATCGACTGGAACCACCTGTTCGGAAAGCTCGGCGTGCGGTGGTTCCACACGGGCGGCATCTTCGCCGCGCTGTCCGAGACGACTGCGGCCCTCACGATCGAGGCGGTGAAGGCGGCGAAGCAGCACGGCACGATCGTGTCGTACGACCTGAACTACCGGCCGAGCCTGTGGAAGAGCATCGGCGGCCAGGCGAAGGCCCGCGAGGTGAACCGCGAGATCGCGAAGCACGTGGACGTGATGATCGGCAACGAGGAGGATTTCACTGCCTCGCTCGGCTTCGAGGTCGAGGGCGTCGATCACAACCTCTCGGCGATCGAGACCGACGCCTTCAAGAAGATGATCGAGAAGGCGGTAAAGGAGTATCCGAACTTCAAGGTGGCCGCGACGACGCTCCGCCGCGTGATCACCGCCACGAAGAATGACTGGAGCGCCATCCTCTGGAACGACGGGAAGTTCTACGAGAGCCGGAAGTATCCGGAGCTCGAGATCCTCGACCGCGTGGGAGGCGGCGACAGCTTCGCCAGCGGCCTGGCCTTCGGGTTCCTCGAGTTCAACTGCCCGCAGAATGCCGTCGACTACGGAGCCGCCCACGGCGCCCTCGCCAGCACCACACCCGGCGACACCTCGATGGCCACCCGGGCCGAGGTGGAAAAGCAGATCAAGGGGGGCGGAGCCCGGGTCGTGCGCTGATCAGATGCGACAGGTCCCAGGAGGGATTGCCCGTGCCCTGTCGCCGGCGTTGCTGGCCAGCGCAGCCAGGATGGCGAAGCGCAGGCAGCATCGAGTGAGCGAAGGGCAAGGATGCCCGAAGCGAACGTCCGGCGAGAGGGCACGGGTAATCCCGACGCGACTCAGGCCAGCGACACCCACGACTTGCAGCCGCCGTAGCTCTCGTGCCAGGGGAGCGTGAGCGGCTCGGGCAGAGGCTGCACGTCCACGACGAGCACGTGGAGCTCGTCCTGCCAGCGGTGAAACCGCTCGGCGACGACGGCGTCGCTCCAGACGTGCCGGTGGCGAAACGCGGCGAGGTCGGTGAGGGCTTTCACCTGGAGGGCCTCGCGAACCGTCGCCCGGTGGGTGAACACGACGCTGCCCTCGGGGGGCCGGTCGGCATCGATGCCGTCGAGGAGATCGCGGGCCTCTGGGATCAGCTGATCTGGCGATTGGTGGAGAAAAGTCGGCAGCAGCAGGAACTGCGAGTACTCGACGCGAAACCCGCCCCCCGGCTCGACGATGCCGCCTTTGCGGAGGATCACATCCTGCCGGCCGCCGGCCAGCGCCCGACAGATGGCGGCCCATTCCTTGAACGCGGTGCGAGGGGTGGAGGGATGCATCGCGGTGGTGGTGGAGGGCCGATCCCCGGGCTTCCGCCCGGGGCTTATTGTGGACCGAATACGGAACGTGGGGGTGACGGACTCCCAGACATCCCCCGGCGGGAGCCGGGGGATGTCGCATTCGATGGACCGCTCACTGCGCGGGCCGCACGTGGATGCCGTCGGCCGTGAGCTGGA
>JBILVW010000101.1:0-8472 GCA_044370205.1 Pirellulales bacterium
GGCGAATGCCGCGGGCCCCTCGACGTGCTCGAGCAGTCACACGAGAAGGCCCGCGAACTGCTGGCCACGCTCGACACCGAGACGACGCAGGCCCGCGAACGACTCGATCGCCTGGCCGGCCGCGGCCGGTCGCATGCCGTGTTTCAGCCGACGCTGGCGGACGTGGCCCGGGTGCAGGGGCAGTGTGCCGCGGAGCTCGAGCGGGATCCGGTGGCGGCCCGGGGCCGACTCGAGGCCGCGACAGCGACGCTTGCCGCCGCCGTGGATCGCATCGATGGCATCGAGGCCGCCGACGACCGTCGGCTGCGGGCCGTCGAGCAGGCGGCGACGGTCGAGGCCGACGTGCGGCGCCGCCGAGCCGAGGGCTGGCTGCTGGCAGAGCAGGGGGCGAATCCCGACGACCGCGTGGCCGGTGCGCGGCAGGCCTGTGACCTCGCCGGGCAGTTGCTCGATGCCGGCGAGACCACGGCGGCGCTCGTGCACGTCGAACAGGCCGAGAAGCTCAACGCCGAGGCGGCCGCTCTGCTCGAGAGCATCGTCGCGGCCCGCGGCCGGGCCGAGGAACTGCTGCCGACGTGCGCGGCGCGGCTCGAGGCTCTCGCATCGCGCCGGCCGACCACGATCCGGGCCCTCGAACATCTCGCGGGCTCCTATGCTGAAAGCTCCTGGGCCGACGTGGCCGACAACGTGGGCCGCGCCGACGAAGGGCTCACCCGAGTGGAGCAGCTGATCCACGAGGCGCGAGCGGCGATTGAGCCGACGCGACAGGAATACTTCCGGGCCGTCGCGCTCCTCGAGGAGACCGTCCGGCAGGAGGACTGGATCGAGGGCTGCCATGCGGCCGTCACCGACCGTCGGGCCGAGCTCGACGAGCTGCTCGCAACCCTGCCTCCGCGGCGGGAGAAGGCCGGCGAACGGGTGGCCACGCTCGAGCGGCGGCTGCATCGCCAGCAGACCGACCGGGCCCGGGCCAACGAGCGGTGCCGCGAGTCTTCGCGGCTGCTCGACGTGGCCGGATCGGCCCTGGCCGTCGCCCGGCCCGATCTCCGCCAGGCGTCGCAGCTCGTCGAGGCCGCCGATGCGGCGGCGGCCCGAGCCGAGGCGTTTGCCGACGAGGACGAGCGGCTCGCCAGCCAGGCCGCGGACGAGATCGAGGAGACCGATGCCCTCTTGCGCCGCGTGGCGGCCTGGTATGCCGAGGGCGTCCAGCCCGACGTGCGGGGCGCGGCGGCCGGCCTCGAAACGGCCCGGTCACTCCTCGGCCGACAGCGATATGAGGACGCGATCAAGGCCGCCGGCGAAGCCTCTCAGGCGGGGCGGGCCGCCTACGCCGCGGCGACGGCCGAGGCGGAGCGGCGGCGGATCCGGCGGCTCGACGAAATCCGGCGGCGGCAGCTGGAGGAGTCGTTCACCAGGATGTCGCGGGGCGCCGGCCCGTGGGTGATCCAATTGCCCGGCGGGATGTTCAGCGGCCCCGACCCGTGGCGGTCGCTGCAATCGGCCCCGCGCTCCTCGGGCCCGTCCCGCACCGCCGGCGGCGGCGGCTGGTCGCGGGACATCGCCCAAGTCGGCTGGTGAGCAGCCACGCCGAAACGAAGGCGAGCGGGTCGGCGTGAGGATGCCGAGCGTGGCGTGCGGCCGCCAGCGAGGCAACTCATGCCGCCCGCGAGCCGGCTTGGGCCTTTTGAGGTCGCCGCACGTCCTTCGGCTGCGAACGCTACCGAATCTCGATCGGGGCGGCATCGAGGCGGCCGATCTCGGCCACCGGCTTCGTCGCGGCGGGCCGCTCGAGCAGCTTCTCCATCTGCTCCACGCGGCCCCGCACCGCCAGCGGCATGCGGCTGCGGCCCTCGGGTGTGTCGATCGCGTCGTTGAACACCACACGGCCCTTCGCGTCGCTCACCACCAGCCGCATCTCGTCGCCGGCCATCAGCCTGATCTGGTAGTCGGCGTCCTGCCGCAGGAGCGTCTCCGCAGCCGGCTTGCGGAGGACGGGCACGGCCTCCGCCGGCGGCGTTGCCTGCGACTGCGGCAGCATCGAAAGCGTGGATGAAGCCGGCCGCAATCCCGAAGCCGACGATCGAGCGGTCGATCTCGTGGCCGTTGGAGCGACCGCGGCCACCGGCTCCGCGTTCTCGCCGAGCGGCAGCTCCACCATGCGGCCGCCGCGGAGCACATGACAGGCACAGGCCCCGCCCGCCGTCGCTTCGAGCAGGGCGTTGAACTGCTCCGGAAGCACGAGCAATTGGTCGTCGAGCTTCACGAGCACGTCGTGCTGCCGGAAGCCGGCCCGCTGGGCGGCGGAACCCGACGCGACCTCATCGACGACGAGCCCGGCGCCACGATCGAGCGCGAGTTGCTGTCGCAACACCGCCGACGCGCGAGAGAGCCGGAGGCCGAGATCACCGGCCGATTGCGGCACCGACAACGCACCGACCGGCTCGAGATGCGAGCGGCGGGACGGCTGATCCGGATCGGCGGCCGCGGCACGGCTGCCACTGGTGGCGGGCAGTGACGCCGCGAGCGCGACCCATGTGCCGATCAGGACGCGAACGAAGACAGGCTGGGCGAGCCACTTTTCAGGTGTGAGCATCTCGGTGTGATCCGGCCAGTTCGGGAGGACGAGAGGGCGGATATGTGACGCGCGGCCGGCTTTGACGCCAGACGACCTTTTTTCACAGCGCGATTGGCGTGAATCTGGGAAAGAAGCGGGCGATGGCGGGGCCTGCGAGTCTGACGATGACCGCGGTGCCCGGGCGAATTCGCGGCGATGAAGGCCGGCGGCGTGCCGCTGCTTCGATCCATGCGGGCCCCGGCGTCGATACCGCCGGAGAACGAAGAACCAGGGCCATTCATCGCGGGGGACGTGGACCATGCGCGGCTGCAGCGACATGACGAGGGGTTTCGGATTCGTACTCGCAGCCTGCCTGGCGCTGACCGCCGGCAGCGGCCACGCGGCGGAAAACGCCCCGAAGGCCCCGACGCCTCCGTCACCCAAGAAGCCGGTGCTCGTGCCGGGCACGGGCACGATCGCGAAGAACGGCTACGACGACTTCGAGGACGAGAAATGGAAGTGGTATTACAACCACCCCAAGAGTTCCGAGGAGCAGGACAAACGGATGCGTGGCCCGCTCGCCAAGAGCGCCAATGGCCGCTGGTTCGAGGGCCCCAAGCGGGGCACCCCGGACATGGCGAAGCGGATCGAGCTGCCGGCCCCGGGCATCGAGGGCAGCTCCTACGGCCTCCTGCTCGCCACCCAGCACGCCGGCATTCCCGGCCGGGTCACCTACCAGATGCAGCAGGATGACTTCGTGTTCAACATGAGCCGGGCATCGGGCCGCGGCTTCACGGTGGCCGACAGCCCGAGCGTCGTGACGCGGGTCTACATGCCGCCGTTCGACCAGTGGGAAAACCGCACGGGCCCGTCGTTCGGCTTCCGCGCCGGCTGCTTCACCCACGCAACCATCACGGGCGACGACCATCCCGACGAGGGCAAGTTCGGTCTCGAGGAGTATTGGCCGGGCATGTTCGTCTGCTACGAGAAGGCCAACCCCAAGAAGAAGACCGAGCGGCAGGCCTATATCCGCGTCCGCGGCGGCCGCAACGGCGGCGAGATCCGCGGGCCGACGATCTCGGAATCGCAGCTCGGCTGGTGGACCCTCGGCCTTTCGTTCTCGCCCGACGGCATGGTGCACTACTTCGCCAGCGAGGGCGTGGACGACCTCACGATGGACGACCACATCACGTCGCAGTTCCCCTACGGCTACCGCACGGAGTGGTTGAAGACCTTCTTCTTCAACGTCTGCTCGCAGGACGACGGCCGCACGTGGAGCACCCCGTGGGTCATCGACGACCCGAAGGTGTATTTCGTGAAGCGGCCGCAGATGGCGACGCAGCCGGCGCGGCCGACGAAGCGGTAGCGGTCAATCCAGCGGTAGTCGCCGGCTGCGGGCCGGTACGAGTTCGCTCGCGGGCGGAGGACCGCCATGCTCGCGATCCTCGCACCGAGCCCTCCGCCTCCCGCTTCCGTTTCATCCAAGCAAGTCGGCGATCGCCCTCCCCATCCAAGCCCCCAGGCGCAAGCCGGGGGATCGCTCTCCCCATACAAGCCCCTAGGCGCGAGCCGGGGGATCGCCCTCCCTATCCAAGCGCCCAGGCGCGAGCCGGGGGATCGCACTCCCCATACAAGCCCCAAGGCGCGAGCCGGGGGATCGCCCTCCCCATACAAGCCCCCAGGCGCGAGCCGGGGGATCGCCCTCACGGCCGCAGCCGCCAGCAGCCGGCGAGCAGGCTGCCCAGCACCGAGTGCACGACGCTCGAGATGGCGCAGGGCACGGCGGTGAGTGGCTCGGCGGGAAAGTGCTTCTGGGCCAGCACGACGCCGAGGCCCGAGTTCTGCATGCCCACCTCGATCGAGATCGTGCGGGACACGCTGCGGTCGTAGCCGAAGACCCTGGCAAACGCGTAGCCGACGCCGAAACCCAGGGCGTGGACGGCGACGACGGCGGCGAGGAGCCGCAGGCCGCTCGTGCGGATCGCGGCCGCGTTCTGCCCCACGATGCTCGCACAGACCAGCGCGATCATCACCACGCTGACCAGCGGCGCCACCGGCAGCACGGCCTTCACGACGCGGGGCAGAAACCGGTTGATGGCCACGCCCGCCGCGACCGGCAGCACGACCACCTGCAGCGTCGAGAGGAACAGCCCGAAGGCATCGACGTCCACGAGCCGGCCGGCGAGCAGCTTGACGAGCAGCGGTGTGAGCACCACCGCGCCGAGCGTAGAGCAGGTGGTCATGAGCACCGAGAGGGCGACGTCGGCCCGGGCGATGTAGGTGACGACATTCGACGCGGTGCCGCCCGGACAGGCGGCCACGAGCATGATGCCCACGGCGAAGGGCGTTTCCAGGCCCGCCGTCGTGGCGACGAGCCAGCCAGCCAGGGGCATGATCAGAAACTGCGCCGCAAAGCCGGTCGCCACCGCGGCCGGCCGCGCCGCCACGCGGGCGAAGTCGGCGAGCGAGAGCGTGATCCCCATGCCGAGCATGATCACGGCGAGGCCGACCACGATCGCTGGCCCGCGGAACCACGTGAACCACGCCGGCTCGACGAGCGCCAGCCCGCAGGCGACGAGCACCCACACCGGAAACGCATTCGCGAGGAGTTCAAGGATGCGGTTCATCGCGTGTCGCCGGGCGTCCGACACCGATCCCCGGGCTTCCGCCCGGGGCTTCTATTGAGAGATGACGGCTGTCGCCCCGGGGCTTCTCTAAAAACGACGGCAGCCGGCCGGGGGTCGCGCGCAGCCGCCGGTGAATTTTGACTGCCAGAGTTGGCCCACCACTCCGATGGAGCACGCATTGTCAAAATCCGCCGGCGGCGAGCACGTGCCCCCGGCCGGCGGCTTGGGCGAGTTGACCCGCCGTTCCCAGACTCACGGCGCATCCGCCGCATGACTCCGCGCCGTACGGGTGAACGCACACGCCGGCGGCAGCACCGCCACCAGCGAGTCGGACGAGCAGCGGATCTCGAGGCCATCGACGCCGACCCGCGCGAGGGTGCAATCACACGCGGCCCCCTCGTCGCGGCCGCGGCCCTCGAACCGCACCGTCCAGACGTCGCCCTGCTTCGTCCACGATCCCTCGGCAAACCGGCCGGCCGAGGTGAAGACCCACGAGCGGATCGCCTGGCGGTCGGGATCCCAGCCGATGATCTCGGTGAGCTCGCGGGGCCCCGAGTCGTCGGCGGTCAGCAGGCCGGGGATTCGCTGGTCGCCCGCCGCGGGCAGGCTCTCCGGAGCCCGGTCGGGCCGCACGGCATGGCTGCGGACGATGAAGCCCCGCCCCGCGCTCCAGAAGCATTGGGTGCTCGCCGTCACGCCCTCGCCGACATCCTCCCAGGCGCCGAGCAGCCAGGCGAGCTCGTCGAGCGGCCGCGGCTGGATGGCCGACGCCGGCTGCGGCGATTCCCGCAGGCTCTCCATCATCCAGCGGCCGTCCTGCTTCACGACGACGGCCGAGAACCGGCTGGCCGACGTCGCCCCGTCGGCGAACGAGAGCTTCGTCTCGCCATCGACCACGGCCACGTCGTGCCGCACCGGCCGCACGCTCGCCACGTCGACATCGATCGTCGCCTCGGCATCGGCGTCGAAGAGCGCCGCGAACACGTCGTGAACCGCGGCCCGGCCGGCCGTGACCTCACCCGAGGCAAGATCGACGCTCTCTCCCCCGTCGGTCCAATGCGCGGCGAGGGCGACGGGATCCCGACGATTGAAGTCGCGGAGGTAGGCGGCGAACATCCCGCGCACCTCACGAACGGTGTCCTCAGCCGAAGCCGCCGGGCTGGCTGGAGACGTGGCAGACAGCGTCGCCAGCGGCCTCACGGACACGGCCGTCGGCACATCGAGCCGCCGCGGCGGCACGAGCCCGACGCGGAACGGCTGCGGCGCCGCGATCACCTCGGGCACCGGGGCCACGGGCCGGGCCGCGACCGGCACGGACTCGACCTTCCGGCCCGTCGAGCAACCGACCAGGACACTCACTACCAAAAGCAAGAACATCCGCTGCATGATCTCATCCTCCATGATGTGCTCCAGCCCGTATCGAGCCTCGCCTCTTCCCGGCAGCATATCCCGTCGCTTCCGCTCCGGGCTTCCTGTGGCTATCGCCGTGTCACTTCGCGTCGACCGTCACGCCCGGAAAGTCGTCCGTGCGGAACGGCGTGAGCGGCAGACCGGCCGCTGAATACATGTTGCAGACGGGGTTGTCGGCCCAGGCGTAGCGGACCGCGACCGGCTCCGCCACCGCCGCACTCGACACCTCGATCCGGCCGTCGGGGAGAATCGTCGCCTTGGCCGCGACGAACTTCTTGTCGGCCCCCGCGATCGTGAAGCCGATCGGCTCGGCCACGTCGAAGGGCCGCCAGCCGGCGGCGCCGGAAACGTTGTCGAAGGAGAGCACGATCGTCGCGCCCTGCTTCTCCATGCCTTTATAGAGCGGGCTCCGCGCGGCGATTCCGGGCACCTTGTAGGTCTCGGCGAGCGCCCAGCGGGCCAGCCGCTTGGCGACGTCTTGCTTATTCTTGGGGTGGATGTCCTTGCCCTCGCCGATGTCGATGATCACCGCCTCGCCCGTCGCAGGCAGGGCCTTCATCGTCATCGTCTGGGCCTCACGAAGCTCGGCCCAGGCACTCTCCGCCGGCTCGGCCTTCTCGGCCATGAAGTCAGCCAACTGCACCCAGTAGAACGGGAAATCACCCAGGCCCCATTCCTCACGCCACGACTTGATCATGAACGGGAAGAGCTCCCGGTATTGATACGCGCGGCCCGAGTTGGATTCGCCTTGGTACCAGATCGCCCCCTTGATGCCGTAGCCGATCGACGGCGTGAGCACGCCGGAGTGGATGTTGCCGGGGCGGGCGTTGCCCTTCATCTGGCCGTCGGGGCTGCCGGGCTGCTTCGGCGCGGGCTTGCCCTCGGCCTTCGCCTTCTCGGCCTCGACCTTCCAGTCGGCGAGCTTCTTCTCGAAGTCGGCCATCGCCGCGGGCATGCCCTCCTCGATCTTCAGCCACTTCTCGTGGATCGCCTTCAGCGTGGGATGGGCCGCGATCTTTTCCCGCTTCACCCAGGCGTCGGCGGCGCTGCCGCCCCAGGCGTTGTTGATGAGCCCCACCGGCACGCCGAGCGTCTGGTGCAGCTGTCGGCCGAAGAAGTAGCCGACGGCCGAGAAGCCACCGACCGTTTCGGGCGAACAGACCGCCCACTTCCCGTTGAAGTTCCACTGCGGCTCCTGCGTGCCCACCTGCGGCACGGACACGAACCGAATGTTGGGAAACTTGGCCGCGGCCTTCTCGATGTCAGGGTCGTTCGCCTGATTCACGCTCCACTGCATGTTCGACTGGCCGGCGCAGACCCAGACCTCGCCAATCAGCACGTCGTTGAACGTGACCGTATTCTTGCCCTTCACGGTGAGCGTGTGCGGGCCGCCGTACTCCTGGATCGGATCGAGAAACACATGCCAGGCGCCGTCGGCTGCAGCCGTCGTCGAGTGCGTCTGCCCTCCCAGCGACACCGTCACCGCCTCGCCCGGATCGGCCTTGCCCCAGACTTTGTTCTTGATGCCCTGCTGGAGCACCATGTGGTCGCCGAACATGTTGTTGAGCGAGACGTCGGCCCGCACCGGCAGCGGGGCGAGCACGGCGGCGACCAGACAGGCGGCCGCGAAACGCGACAGGGACATGGGCTGAAGCTCCAGAAGGATCGAGAAGGGGGCTGATCCGGCCCCGAATCAGAAGCCGTAAGAATAGCGGCGGGCCCGTGCCGTGGGTATCGTGTGCGGCGTCCCATTTCGCCGGAAGGACCTGAGAGATGACCGAGAGCCACGACGCACCGCATCGCCCCGCCCCATCGAGTCCGGGATCCTTCACCTCGGCCGTGGCCGTGCCCCTGATCGCGCTGGGCCTGCTCGGCGCCGCG
>JBILVW010000112.1:0-8062 GCA_044370205.1 Pirellulales bacterium
CCCGAGAGCCGGCGTATGCTGACCAGCGTAGGCAGGATGCCGAAGCGCAGTCAGCATCGAGTGAGCGAAGGGCAGGATGCCCGTAGCGAACGTCCGGCTCTCGGGGCGTGGGCAGCCCCGAACCCACGGTTGAGGTGCCATTTTGCCCGCGGCCAACAGCCTGCCTTGAGCAAATCGCAGGTAATCCACATGGAATCATTCCGTCAGCCCAGCGTGCAGGCCGCCGATGAGCCCGCGGTCGAGGACCGCGCGCTGCGGCCGCAGCGGATGCAGGAGATGGTGGGCCAGCGGGCCGTCTACGAGCGGCTCGAGATCGCCATCGATGCGGCGAGAAAGCGGAGCGAGACGCTCGGCCACATCCTGCTCGACGGGCCGCCCGGCCTCGGCAAGACGACGTTCGCCACCTGCATCCCGCGGGAGCTCGGCACGACGTTGCAGATCGCCAGCGGGGCAGCCCTCGCCGCGCCGAAGGATCTGCTGCCCTACCTGACGAACGTGTCGGAAGGCTCGGTGCTGTTCATCGACGAGATCCATCGGCTGCCGATCGCGGTGGAAGAGTTTCTCTATCCGGCGATGGAGGACTTCCGCATCGACATCACACTCGGCGACGGCGTGGCGGCCCGGACGATCAACATGCCGCTGCGGCCGTTCACGCTCATCGGGGCGACGACACGGGCAGGGCTGATTTCGGCTCCGCTGCGGGACCGGTTCGTGATCCGAGAGCACCTCGACTACTACTCGCCGGCCGAGCTGGCCGAAATCGTCCGGCGTTCGGCAGTGAAGCTGCAGATGTCGATGGACGATGCGACGGCCGACGAAGTCGCCCGCCGGAGCCGGGGCACGCCCCGGCTGGCCAACAACCGGCTGCGGTGGATTCGGGACTACTCCACGAGCCGGGCCGAGAGCCGCATGGACATCGACATCGCCCGCACGGCCCTGGAGATGCAGGGCATCGACGAGCTTGGCCTCGACGGCTTCGACCGGCGGTATCTGGAGACGATCCAGCGGGTGTTCGCCGGGGGGCCGGTGGGGATCGAGGCGATCGCCCACACCATGAGTTCGGCCCCCGACACGCTGGAGGACGACGTCGAGCCGTTCCTGCTGCGGTGCGAACTCGTCATTCGCACCCCCCGGGGGCGGCGGCTGACGGCCAAGGGGGAGGAACACCTCGGCGCCCCGCCCAAGACGGGGCCTCACGCACGCCTCTTTTGACGGCGGATTGACCGCCCCCGCCGGTTCTGGCTACGCTACGCGGCTCGCAACGCACAATTCAGGTGATCCCATGGCCGTTCCGAAGCGACGTCAATCCAACCAAAAGACCCGTTCCCGCCGGGCCCACGACTTCCTCGTTCCCCGGCAGCTGACGTTCTGTTCGAACTGCGGCAAGGCGGTCCCCACGCACCGCATCTGTGGCACCTGCGGCCACTACATGGGCCGGGCCGTCATCAAGTCCGAGGAATGAGCCCTTGGACAGCCAGCCGGCAATCGTCTTCCCCGGGCAGGGTGCCCAGACGGTCGGCATGGCCGGCGACTGGGTCGAAGCCTGTCCGAGAGCCGTCGCGCTGTTCGAGCAGGCGGCCGACATTCTTGGCTACGACCTGCTTGCCATCTGCCGGCAGGGTCCGGCGGAAAAGCTGAACACGACCGCCGTGAGCCAGCCGGCGATTCTCGTCACGAGCCTCGCGGCGCTCGAGGTGCTTCGGGACCGTGAGGGCAACCCGCTCGCTGACGCCCGCATCACTGCCGGCCTCTCGCTGGGTGAATACACGGCGCTCGTGTTCGCCGGTGCCCTCGACTTCGCCGATGCCGTGCGACTGGTGGACGTCCGCGGCCGGGCGATGCAGCAGTGCGCGGAGCAGCGGCCCGGCGCGATGCTCGCCGTGCTGGGCATGGATCGGGAGCCGCTCGCAAAACTCTGCGACGAGGCACGCGGGGGCGACGTGCTCGAAATCGCCAACGTGCTCTGCCCCGGCAACATCGTCGCCTCGGGCTCGGCCGACGCCTGCCGTCGACTCGAGGCCGCGGCCCTCGCTGCGGGGGCCATGAAATGCGTGCCGCTGGAGGTGGCCGGGGCCTTTCATACCTCGCTCATGCAACCCGCCGTGGAGCGGCTGACCGAGGCCCTGGCGACGGCCGCGTTCCGCCCGCCCCGCATTCCCGTCGTGAGCAATGTCGATGCCCGGCCGCACACCGATCCCGGCGAGATCCGCGGGCTGCTCGCCCGGCAGGTCGTCGGCGTCGTCGAATGGAATGCCTCGATGGCCTACGTGCTCTCGACCGGCGTCCGCTCAGTCTGGGAAGTCGGCCCCGGCCGCGTGCTTCGCGGGCTGATGAAGCGGATCGACCGCAGCGTCGCCTGCTCGGGCGTCTTCGACTGATTCCTGGCCAGATCACCTTTCTTTCCGGAGCATTCCTCACATGGCCGACGCCGATGCCAAGCCCGCGACCCCCAAGCGGCTCCAGATCGATCTCTCGGGGCAGGTCGCCCTCGTGACCGGGGCCTCGCAGGGCCTGGGCCGCGCGATCGCCGAGACGCTCGCCGCCAGCGGCGCGACCGTCGCCCTCGTGGCCCGTTCCGTCGCCAAACTGGCCGACGTGGCTGCCGGCATCCGCGCGGCCGGCGGCAAGGCCGAAGAATTCCCCTGCGACGTGACGAAGGGCGAGGACATCCAGCGGGTCGTGGATGCCGTGATCGAAAAACTCGGCCGCCTCGACATCCTCATCAACAACGCCGGCGTCACCCGCGACACGCTCCTGCCCCGGATGAGCGACGAGGAGTGGGACGAGGTGCTCACGACCAACCTTCGCGCTCCCTTCCTCTTCATGCGGGCGGCGAGCCGCCCCATGATGCAGCAGCGGTATGGAAGGATCATCAACGTCTCCAGTGTGTCGGGCATGATCGGCAACCCGGGGCAGGCGAACTATTCGTCGTCGAAGGCGGGCCTCATCGGTCTCACCAAAACGGTCGCCAAGGAACTCGCCGGCCGGAAGATCACGGTCAACGCCGTCTCGCCCGGCTTCATCGCGAGCGACATGACCGCGGCCCTCGGCCCGGCCCTGCTCGACGAGGTGAAGAAGCGGGTGCCGGCCAAGCGGCTCGGCGAGTCGTGGGAGATCGCCGAGGCGGTCCTCTTCCTCGCCGCCCCCTCGTCGGGCTACATCACGGCCCAGACGCTCGTCGTGGACGGCGGCCTGATCGGCTGACCCGGCTTAACCCGGCTTCGGACGACCCGCACCCCGCTGGCGGGACACTCGCCCAACCCGGCTTCGGGCGACCCGTACCCCGCTCGCCGGACGCTCGCTTCGGGCATCCATGCCCTTCGCTCGCTCGATGGCGGCTGCGCTCTCGGCATCCTGCCTTCGCTTGCCGCCAACGCCGGCTCACGGGGTACGGATCACCCGAAGCCTCCCTCTTCTCGAGTGGACGGAGGCTCGGGCCTGCACATGCCCTCTCGCGGGCTATGGAAGCGAGCGCAGGCAGGATGCCGAAAGCGAGCGGACATGCAGAGAGCGAAGGACAGGATGTCCGCAGCGAACGTCCGCCGAGAGGGCATGTGCAGGCCCGAGCCGGTGCGCACCCATTAGGCGGCGCGGTGGTGGAGGCCGTGATCGCTCTGGGACGGACACCACCCGATGAGCCGGCGGAGCCGCTCCTCGTGCGGCGCGAAGAAAGCCTCCAGCCGGTGGCGGGCGGCCACTGGCATCGACTTGTCGTGACGCCCCTCGTTTTGGGCCGCGAAGCTCGGCGGCTGCCAGGCGTCGAGCCCGACGAATTGCAGGACTTCGGCGACCACGTCGGCCGGCTCGGTGAACAGCCGACGCGAATCGACGACGAGCATCTGCGCCTGAGTGAAGTTCTTGCCCCAGCGGAGCAGTTGTTCGGCGTAGAGTCCGCGGCGGCTATAGGAATAGTGCCGATGGGGCATGCTCACGTGCGCAGGGTCGGCGAGCAGTCGCTCCTCCTCCGCGAGCGTCCGGTCATCCTCGGCCGCGAGGGCCGAGATGAAGTCGAGCGGCTCGCGGCCGAGCCGGCGGTTGTTGTGGTAGTGCGAGAAAGCCCGCTCCACCGGATCGCGAAGCAGGAACACGAGCTTCACGTCGGGGACGAGGTCGCGGATTCGCGTGGGCACGCGGGGCTCGAACATGTAGTAGGGGCTCGACTCGCAGCCGATTGTCTGCTCGGTCGCGCTGCCACGGCGGCGGGGGGTGAACTGGCATCGATACCAGTCGGGGCCGCGGTGAAAGTGCCGGTCGAAGTAATGCACTTCCTTGCGCGGCGCCGGTGCCAGCTGCGGGTGCCGTTCCAGATAGCGGAAGAGCGACGTCGTGCCCGCCTTCATCGCGCCCGGAATGATCAGCCCCGGCAAAGGCCCCGCCCGATGCCAGCGTGGCCACCAGGATGACGGAGGCAGCGAAGGGATGCTCATGAGCGTCACCGATCGGCGGGCTACGGCAGCGGCCGCAGGCCGCCGAGTCGCCCGGTGAATTTCGATTGGGCCATGGCCATGGCCTCGGCCGACGTCGCGGAGCCGATGTTGCCCGCCGCGTCGGTGACCTCGACCCGCACGAACACTCGCGCGGGAACGCCCTGGTCGGGCTGCCAGCGGTGCTCACCCTGGTTGTCGCGGCCGGAGGCGATCGTCGCCCAGGGACCGTCGGCGTTGGGTGAGTACAGGATGCGTGTGCCGTTCGGTGCGAGCAGGGGATCGCGGGCTGCGTAGCGGATCACGAGTGCCGCTTCAACTCCCGTGCCGTCGCTCGCCACGTCGATGAGCTCGACCTGCGGCGGCTCCTCGTCGATGCCCACCCAGGATTCGGGCGCGTCGCCCGACCGCGGCCCCTGGGCGGTACCTGCGGTGAACTCCAGCCGGAATCCGTAGAGGCCTGCGGCAGGCAGTTCGACCTGGATCGGGCTCCGGCCGTCGTCGTCGGCTGCGGTCCGCTGCCAGGTCACGCCACCATCGCGGGTGCTCCAGAGCTCGGCCCGCAGTGCGGTCGCAGGCGAAGGCGACTGAGGCAGCTCGTAGTCCCACTGGAACCGGCGGGACCGCGAGAGGTGCAGCGGCTTGCCACGGTATTCAAGGCCGCCACCGCTCGCGCTGGAAATGCCGTTCATCGCTGCTGGCGCCGCCGGCGCTGCGACTCCGGTGTCCGCTTCGAGCGAACGCTTGACGAGCACGCTCTGGCCGCGGGTGGTACCGCCTACCCGGGGTTGAATGCCGTCGGACCGCCACTGGGCCGTTTCTGGTGTCCAGCCGGATGCAGATGGGACGCCGGCGTCGTTCGTGGGGTGAGCCGCCACGGCTGCCGCGGGCGGCTCTGCCGTGGCGTAGGCCGCCGGTGCATCCCCCTGGGAAGGCAGCGGTGGCACGCCAAGTTCCGTGGCCAGCGCCGCCTGATCGATCCGCGGATCCGTGGCCTCGAGCGTGAACTGCTTCACCGTCTGGTTGCCCGATGAGTCGGCGACGGTGATCTTCACCGCGAGCGAATCGACCTTCTCGCCGGCCCACCAGATCTCTTCCCCGACGAGATGAGCCGGCGCCTCGCGGGCGAGGATGCCCTCGGCAGCGAGCGTCTTCCATCCCTGGGCGCCCGCGCCGCGATACTCGACCTTGAGTGACTCCACGTTGATCGAATCATCGACGGCTGCGTAACGGCAGACGATCTCACCATCGACCCCCTTCCACACGCGGGCCGTGAGCCGGGGGCCGGCGGCATCGACGAGCACCCGCATGTCGGGCCCCTCGCCACCGCGGGTGCGGCCCTTGCGATCGACGGCGCGAAGGCGGAACCAATACTCGCCGTCCACGTCGGCCGTGTAGGAGAACGATCCGGTCGTTGGCGAGGTTTCGCCCGCCTGATCCCAGGTGCCGCCGAGATCCTTCGACACGTGCAGCAGCACCCGCTCCGCCGCCGCGGTGGCGTCGGGATCCTGTGACTTCGGAAGCCGGAAGGGGATCGCGAACGTCCGGTGCTTCGTGCGAATCAGATCCGGCAGTCCTCCGGCCTCAGGCGACGCGGCCAAGCCGGTGCCGGCGCACAGAACCGCCGCCGTGGCTGCGAGCCGGCAGACGCGGCTCCATGCGGGCCGCAGGCGTGGCTGGTTGGAGAGCGAGAAAACACCCATGCCCTTTCCATCGGCCGCCCGCCACCGGAAAAGTCACTCATTTTCCGCAGAATCGGAATCGGCAGAACGTCTTGCCCCGTCAGCAGCCTCGGCGATGCCGCGAAAACGGCAGTCAGGGCGATTGGGGGGCATGGGCAATCCTTGCCGCTGGACCAGATCGGCGGCCGACTGCCATACTTTTTGAAAAGGCGTCGGATTCTGTGGCCCTCCGGCCGGTCGGATGCGTACAAGGAGGCGTCGCGTCGCCCCAGGAAGCCGGTGGAGTGCCGGCGGATGCCGTGCCGTCGCTCCTCGTCAGCCTGGTGCTACTCTCGCTCCTCGTCGCCGCAGGCGTCGGGGCGGTGTTCGCGATCCGGGCCTGGTGGCTGAAGTCGGGTGACGATCGTGGCGATTGGGCAAAGACGCTGGCGGAGTACAAAAATCTCCGCGACCAAGGTGAGCTTAGCGAAGACGAATACCGAAAAATAAGAACGCTCGTCGAACCGCGGCTGCGGTGCGGCATCGGGGTGGAACTCAAGAGGAAGTAATTCATGCCAACAGGGAAAGACGTCGGCGGCGGCCTGGGACGGCGCGGTGCCGGCGGGACGACCAAGAAGAACGCCTTCTGTTCGTTCTGTCGCAAGAGCTACCGTGACGTGGGGCCGCTCGTTGAGGGCCCGGGCGACGTCTACATCTGTGGCGAGTGCATCGAGCTCTGCCAGTCGATCCTCGAGCAGGAGAAGCGCCGGCGGGGCACGAGCAAGCAGCTCTTCACGGCGATTCCATCGCCCCGCGAGATCGTCAAGCATCTCGACCAGTATGTGATCGGCCAGCACCATGCGAAGCGGGTGCTCGCCGTGGCGGTGCACACGCACTACAAGCGGCTCAACCTCGGCAGCGAGGGGAGCGACGTCGAGGTCGACAAGTCGAACATCCTCATGCTCGGGCCGACCGGCTCGGGCAAAACGCTCTTGGCCCGCACGCTGGCTCGGATTCTCGACGTGCCCTTCGCCATCGGCGACGCCACGACGCTCACCGAAGCGGGCTACGTGGGCGAGGACGTGGAGAACCTGCTCCTCAAGCTGCTCAACGCCGCCGACTTCGACATCGAAGCGGCCCAGCGGGGCGTGCTCTACATCGACGAGATCGACAAGATCGGCAAGACGAGCCAAAACGTCTCGATCACCCGTGACGTGTCGGGCGAGGGCGTGCAGCAGGCCCTCCTCAAGATGCTCGAGGGCACCGTCGCCAACGTGCCGCCGCAGGGAGGCCGCAAGCATCCCGAGCAGCAGTACATCCAGATCGACACCTCGAACATCCTGTTCATCTGCGGCGGGACGTTCGTCGGCATCGACAAGATCATCGCCAAGCGGCTCGGCAAGCGGACGATCGGGTTCGGCCAGCCGACCAGCCATCGGGGCGACGCCGACCTGGCGGAACTGCTGCCGCAGGTCGATTCCGACGACATCCTCGAATTCGGCCTGATTCCCGAGCTCGTCGGCCGTCTGCCGGTGATCTCGTCGCTCCAGCCGCTCGACGCGCAGGCGCTCGTGAAGGTGCTCAAGGAGCCGAAGAATGCCCTCGTCAAGCAGTATCAGAAGATGTTCGGGCTGGAGAGCTGCCAGCTCGAGTTCACCGACGAGGCACTCTCGGCGATCGCCCGCAAGGCGATGAAGAAGGAGACCGGTGCCCGCGGCCTGAGGTCGATCATGGAGGACGTGATGCTGGACATCATGTTCGACCTGCCCGACCACCAGGGCGCCACGTACGTGATCAACGAGCGAAACGTCGAAGGCGTCGAGCCCGTCGTCCCGCTCCGCGAGGCCCGCCCGAAGAGCGCGTAGGCTGCCCGCATGTGCCCGCCCCGGCCCGGGCCTGCACATGCCCTCTCGGCGGACGTTCGCTACGGACATCCTGTCCTTCGCTCACTGCATGTCCGCTGCGCTTCGGCATCCT